>JBBQIA010000008.1:0-16530 GCA_038324485.1 Lysobacterales bacterium | reverse complement strand
CGTAGGTAAACAGCGTCCGGACCGCTGATCCGGCGTTCTGCGGGCGCACATTGGTGTAGTGGGTGACGCCGTCTTTGACATACGTGTAGACGGCGCCGCGCGAAATGCGAGCGCCGCGCGTGGACGCTGGCGCTGGGGGTGCTTCCGCACCGGGCGTGGCTTGGAAGGACACGCGGGCAGCGGGTGATGCCGTCGAAGCTGCTGGTGCGGGGGACGTTGGCGTTGACGCAGGTGAAGGCGTTGCGCCCCCGGCTATCGCGGGAGCCGGCTTGGGCGCCGGTCGAGGGTCGGGGCGGTAGTTGGCGGCCACCGTGCAGCGCATGCCCGCTAGACGGCGGTTGCCAAAGTGCGAGACGCCGTCGTCGCCCACGCAGCGATACAGCGTCCCCGCCTCAGCCGGCGCCGAGGCGCTCGCCAAGGCGAGAAAAGCCAAGACGGCAAGAACGGGGGACAGCAGGGGCCGGGCGTCGATCATGGCGCGCAGTGTCTCCCCGCCCCGGCCGCCTGCCAAGCCCCGCCGCGTCGGCCCCGGCGTACAATCCGCATCCCATCCACCGGAACGGATTACGAACCGTATGCCCGGCAAGCTGTTTATTAAGACGCACGGCTGTCAGATGAACGAGTACGACTCGGCCAAAATGGTCGACGTGCTCGCCGCTGAACACGGCCTAGAACTCACCGAGAACGAGGCCGAGGCCGACGTCATCTTGGTCAACACCTGCTCGATCCGCGAAAAAGCGCAGGAGAAGGTGTTCTCCCAACTCGGCCGCTGGCGTGAGCTCAAGCTAAACAATCCGAATCTGGTGATCGGAGTGGGCGGCTGCGTGGCCTCGCAGGAAGGCGAAGCCATCATCAAGCGCGCGCCCTATGTTGACGTGGTCTTCGGCCCGCAGACGCTGCATCGACTGCCCAGCTTGATTGACGCTAAGCGCCAAACCGGCAAGCCGCAGGTCGACATTTCGTTTCCTGAAATCGAGAAGTTCGACAACCTGCCCGAGCCCCGCGCCGACGGCCCGACGGCCTTTGTTTCGATCATGGAAGGCTGCAGCAAGTACTGCGCGTTTTGCGTGGTGCCCTATACCCGCGGCGAAGAAGTCAGCCGTCCCTTTGAGGATGTGCTGGTGGAAGTGGCGCTGCTGGCGGAACAAGGCGTGCGCGAAGTGACCCTGCTCGGCCAGAACGTCAACGCCTTTCGCGGCGCGACCGAAGCGGGCGGTTTCGCCGACCTCGCCGACCTGATTCGCGCCATTGCGGAGTTCGAGGGCATCGGCCGCATTCGCTTCACCACCTCGCACCCTCTGGAGTTCACCGACTCGCTGGTGGAGGCCTACCGCGACGTGCCGAAGCTGGCGTCTTTCCTGCATCTGCCGGTGCAGTCGGGCTCAGATCGCATCCTGACTGCGATGAAGCGCAATCACACCGCGCTGGAATTCAAAGCAAAAATTCGCCGTCTGCGCGAAGCGCGTCCGGGCCTGTGCATCAGCTCGGACTTCATCGTCGGCTTCCCCGGCGAGACCGACCGCGACTTCGAACAAACCATGAAGCTGATCGACGACGTCGGCTTCGATCAGAGTTTCAGCTTCGTGTATTCGAAGCGGCCCGGAACGCCCGCCTCCAACTTGCCCGACGACACCACGCCGGCAGTCAAAAGCGCACGCTTGGCCCGCTTGCAAGACACCATCACGGCGAATGCTCGCGCCATTTCGCAGGCGATGATCGGCAGCGTGCAGACGGTGCTGGTGCAGGGCCCGTCGAAGAAAGACCCGAACGAGTTGACGGGCCGCACGGAGAACATGCGCTTCGTGAACTTCCCCGGCTCAGCACGGCTCGTTGGCCAGTTTGTTGATGTGGAAATTACGGGCGCAATGTCGAATTCTTTGCGCGGTCACGTGCTGATTCGCGACACGGTCACGGCTTAATGCCTGGCGCCGCCGCGCAGCGCGACTTTGCACTCTCGCCCGACGACGGCGAGCGTCTCGCCAATCTGGCCGGACCGCTGGATGCGCATTTGCGCCAGATCGAAGCGCGGCTTGGCGTTGAAATTGCCAATCGCGGCGGCGTGTTTCGAATTTCTGGGCCGGAGAAAGCGGCCGTCGTTGCCGAGCGTTTGCTGCGCCAGCTTTGGGCCGACAGCGAAGACGAGGTGCTAACTCCGGAGGCCGTGCACCTGCGCTTGGGCGCCGATGATGCCGGGATGGATCAGCGTGATCTGGGCTTCGCGGCGCAGGACGTGGCGATCAAGGTAAAGCGCGGCACCGTTCGTGGTCGCGGCGCCAATCAAACGGCCTACCTGAAAGCCATCGCCGCGCATGACATCAGTTTCGGCATCGGCCCGGCGGGAACGGGCAAAACCTATCTGGCCGTCGCCAGTGCCGTCGAAGCCCTAAACGGCTCCGGCGTGCAGCGCATTCTGCTGGTGCGTCCTGCGGTGGAGGCCGGCGAAAAACTTGGCTTTTTACCCGGCGACCTCTCGCAAAAGGTTGACCCCTACCTGCGGCCGCTCTACGACGCGCTTTACGAAATGCTGGGCGCCGATAAGGTGGCTAAGCTGATGGAGCGTAACGTCATTGAAGTGGCGCCTCTGGCCTACATGCGCGGCCGCACGCTGAACGACTCGTTCGTGATCTTGGACGAGGCGCAAAACACCACCGTCGAGCAGATGAAAATGTTCCTAACCCGCATCGGCTTCGGCACGACGGCGGTGATCACCGGCGACCTGACACAAATCGATCTACCCAAACATCAAAAAAGCGGCCTGCGTGATGCGGTGGAAGTGCTCGAAGGCGTTGAGGGCATCAGCTTTACCGTGTTCGCGGCGAAAGACGTGGTGCGCCATCCGCTGGTGGCGAAGATCGTGCGCGCCTACGACCGCCGCGATGCCAAGGGCGCTGCGGAAACACGATGAACTCGCCGTCCGACGTCGTGGTCTATGACCTCGACGACACCCTCGTCAATGGCGATATGGGCGCGGCCTTCGTCCGGCATTTGCTGCTGGGCTGGCGCGGCGTTCTTGGCCTGCCGCTGGTGCCGCTTGGTCTGGCCCTGATGCTTACGCTCGCTACGCGTCGATTTGGCGTGGCGCTGTTCCTGCGGATGGCCAGCCTTGGTCGCAGCATGGCCGAGATGGACGCACTGGCCACTCGCTTTGCTGAAGCCCGAACCCTCTCGCTGCGCGATCGCGAACGCCGCTGGCTGGAGAACGACTTGGCCGCAGGACAGCGCGTGGTGATAGCCACCGGGGCCTTTGAAGTACTGGCGGGCGTGGCGCTGCGCCGGATGGGGCTGGACGGACGCGTGGCCCTCGTCGCATCGCGGCTTCAGCCGGGGCTGATGAGCGTCGGCGTCGCCGACTACTGCCACCACGAAGCCAAGCTTCAGTCCTTGGCCGCTGCGGGATTTTCACCACCGTTCGCGAAGGCCGTGTCGGACTCTTTTGCCGATGCGCCGCTTCTGCGTGAGTCGAGGCTCGCGATCATGGTGAATGCTTCGCCACGAAGCCGCCGCCTGCTTCAGCAGGCGATTGGACAGCGCTTGATCGACGCGGACCTCGACCAAAACTTTGATGCGAGCGATGCGCGTCGTCCCCCTGCCACCCACTGATACGCGAACCCGCCTTATGCCCCAACACACCATCCACGTCGGCTACGCCCTGTCACGTAAGGGGCTGCCGTCCTCGGTGAGCGTTCGCCGCTGGATGGAGGCAGCCCTGCTTGGCCATCGCCGCAGCGCCGAAGTGTCGTTGCGCTTTGTGGACTCGACGGAAGGGCGCGCGCTGAATCGCGAGTATCGCGGCAAGGACTACGCCACCAATGTGCTCAGCTTTCCGGTTGAGCTGCCGGCGGGCGTGCGCACGCCGCTGCTCGGCGACCTAGTAATCTGCGCGCCCGTCGTGGCGCTGGAAGCTCTGGGGCAAGAAAAGGCGCTGAACGACCACTATGCGCATCTGGTCGTCCACGGCTGCCTGCATCTGCTGGGAATGGACCACGAGAACGACCGTGATGCGGAGGCCATGGAGGCCCGCGAACGCCGCATTTTGGCAACTCTGGGCATCGCTGACCCGTACCTCGAGCGCTGAGACCGCAGCCAAAATCGATCCGCCCCGCCACAAGGTGTTCATGGCCATGGGCTACACTCCGGCGTTCGCGCCCCTCGTCTGGGGCATTAGCACGAAAAAATGTCCGAGGACGACTCTAGTCCCCTACCCGAGAAACGCTCCTGGCTTGAGCGCCTGTCCCACGCCTTCTCGGGCGAACCTGAAACCCGCGACGATCTGCTCGAGATCCTCCGCGACGCGCGCAGCAATCGGCTCATTGAGGCCGACACGCTGACGATGCTCGAGGGCGCCCTATCGGTGTCGACGATGACCGTCGATGACGTGATGGTGCCGCGCTCGCAGATGGTGTCGCTGCCGGCGGACAGCAATCTTCTTGACCTGATGAAGTACGTGGTCGAAAGCGGCCACTCGCGCTTCCCGGTGCATGGTGAGGACCGCGACGAAATTCTCGGCGTCTTGCTGGCCAAGGACCTGCTGCAGGGCATCGTCGCCGACAACGCCGTGACCGACGTGCGCGAACTTCTGCGCCCCGCCGTGCTCATTCCGAACAGCAAGCGCTTGAACGTGCTGCTGCGCGAATTTCGCGCCTCCCGCAACCACATGGCCATCGTCATTGACGAGCACGGCGGCGTGGCCGGTCTGGTGACGATTGAGGACGTGCTGGAGGAAATCGTCGGCGAGATCGACGACGAACACGATGACGCCATCATCGAATCGGCCTGCTTGGCGCCCGACCCCGACGGCCACTACGTCGTGGAAGCGCTGACGCCCATCGACGAGTTCAACGAACGATTCGGTGCCGACCTGCCGGATGACGCCTTCGACACCGTGGGTGGCTTCGTGGTGGCCGGCATTGGCCATCTTCCGGAGCCCGGCGAAGAGCTGGCCAGCGGTCGATTCTTGTTCACCGTGCTGGATGCCGACGAGCGCCGCGTCCATCGCCTGCGCGTGAGGCTTCATGACGCCGTGGAGTAAGGCCGCCCTGCACCGCCTCGGCCGCGCACTGCTGGTGATCGCCGCTATCGCGCTGTCGGGGCTGGCACTCGCTGCACCGCGCGTGGGCGTCATCACCATGCAGCCCGGTGAAATCTTTTTCGAGCGCTTCGGCCACAACGCGCTCGTGGTTGACACAGGCGATGGCCGCGAACCCATCAGCTACAACTTCGGCTACTTCGATCCAGACGAACCTGACTTCGTCTCGCGTTTTGTGGCCGGCACCATGCGCTACCGCTTGGTGGCCCTGCCGCTGAATCGCGACTTGGCGCAGTACGAAGCCAGCGGTCGCGGCGTCAGCATGCAGTGGCTGGACCTCGACCCGCAGGAAGTCACCGCGCTGGCCGCCATGCTGGCCGTCAATGCGCGCGAAGAGAACGCCGTTTACGACTACCGCTATTTCACCGACAACTGCTCGACGCGGGTGCGCGACGCCCTAGATCGAGCGATGGGCGGGATGTTGCGCCGCTCGCTGACGGCCAGCTCGTTGGGCAATACCCATCGCGGTGAAGCCGTGCGACTGGCCTTGCCCGATTTGTGGATGGGCGTGGGCTTTCATCTCGGACTTTCGGGCCACGCCGACCGGCCGCTGTCGCGCTGGGACGAGTCCTTCATTCCGATGCGCTTAGCCGAAGCGCTGCGCATCATGAAACGTCCGGACGGCCGCGCGCTGGTAGCCAGCGAAACCGAGCTCCTGCCGCATCGCTTAAGCCTGCCGGACTCGGAACCGCCGCTCTGGGGCTTTGAAGCCGGCGTCACCGGATTGGCTCTGGCAATCGGCCTGCTTTGGCTGGGCCGCCGCGCGCCGCGCGCCGTCGCCGTGCTGGCCGGCGGATTTTGGCTGCTGGCGGGCGTGGCCGGAAGCGTGCTGGTTTTTCTCTGGGTTGGCACCGGCCACGACTTCGCCTGGGCCAACGAGAACCTGCTGTTCCTGCCGCCGATCACGCTGGCGCTGCTGCCCGGCGCATGGCGCGCTGCCCGCGGCCGCGAACCCGGTCGTGCGTTTCGGATTTTGCTCACCGTGGTTCTAGTGGTTGCTGCGGCCGGCGCCTTTCTCAAGCTGATGCCCTTCATGCCGCAGCAGAACGTCGAGTGGGTGGTGCTGCTGGTGCCGCTGCATTGGGCCTTGGCCCGCCATTTTCGCCGGCTTGCTGTTGAGACGACCCGCAAAGGATGATGCGGGCATGAGCTCGGTCATTCCTGTGATGCCGCAAGACAGCGCCGACATGGTGCGGGCCTGCGTTCACTATCGCGACGGCCGCAAAGTGGCCGACCTATCCTTGACTGCGATCTCCGACGCGCTGGCCGTCGACGACGGCAGTTTCGTCTGGGTGGGTTTGTATGAGCCCGATGCCGCGCTCTTAAAAATCTTAGAGGGCGAATTCGGCCTACATCCTTTGGCCGTCGAAGACACCCTGAAGGCGCATCAGCGCCCGAAAATTGAGGCCTACGGTGACGCCCTCTTTATCGTCATGCATACGGCGCAGGCCTCGCGGCACTGCGACATCGGCGTCGGCGAGACCCACATCTTTTTTGGGCCGCGCTACCTTGTGACCGTGCGTCACGGAGCGTCCCTGACTTACGCCACCGCACGCGAACGCTGCGAGCAGAATCCGGAGCTGTTTCGTCTGGGCCCGGGCTTCGGGCTGTATGCGGTGCTCGATTACGCCGTCGACAACTACTTCCCCATCGTCGAGCAGTACCGAACCGAACTCGACACCATTGAATCGGACTTGTTCGAGCGCGAGTTCAATCGCGACACCATTCGCCGGCTCTATGACTTAAAGCGCGACCTCACCGTGCTGCGGCTTGCGGTGTCGCCCTTGGGCGACGTGCTCTCGCATCTCGTGCGCTTCCATCCGTCCTTGGTGCGCGATGACCTTCAGGTCTACTTCCGCGACGTACAAGACCACGTGGCGCGCGTCACCGAGGCCACCGACACCATGCGCGAGATGCTGAGCGCGGCCATGTCGGTAAATCTGGCCATCGTGGCGGCCGAGCAAGGCGAAGTCGTAAAGCGGCTGGCGGGCTGGGCCGCACTCTTGGCGGTGCCGACGCTGGTCGCCAGCTGGTACGGCATGAACTTCGAGTTCATGCCTGAATTCAAAGGGCGCTTCGCCTACCCGATTCTGGTCGGAAGCTTGGTGCTGATCGTTGCGGGCCTTTATCGCGTGCTGAAAAAAGCACGCTGGCTTTAAATCGACGCGCGAGCGTTAGAGCATCCCGGTTTCGAGCTTCGCCGCTTCCGACATCATCGACTGATTCCACGGCGGGTCGAACACCAGCTCAACGTCGGCCTCGGCAATGGTCGGCACGCGCTCGACCTTGCTGCGCACGTCGTCGATGAGAATGTCGCCCATGCCACAGGCGGGAGCCGTCAACGTCATCCGAATTTCGACGCGGCGCTCGTTGGCTTCGCCGCGGCCCAGTTCAACCGAGTACACCAGACCGAGCTCGACGATGTTCACCGGAATTTCGGGGTCGAAGCAGGTACGCAGCTGCTCCCAAACGATCTTTTCGATTTCGTCGTCGCCGGCGTCGTCCGACACTTCGATGGCTTCCGGCATCTCCTTGCCGATCGCGTCGGCGTCTTCGCCAGCAATGCGAAACAAATTGCCTTCCACGAACACGGTGAACGACCCGCCCAAGGCCTGCGTGATGTAGCCCACCGTGCCCGGAGGCAAGGTGACGTGCTCGCCTTGGGGCACAAGGACGGCCTTACAATCGCGGGAGAAGCTGACGGGTTCGCTTGAGCGGCTGTACATCGCAGAGGAATCAGGACCAATTCAATCCGAATTCTAACGGTCTGGCCGAACGCAAGCGAGAGGGAGGCGTCGTTATCGTGACGAGCCCTGCACACACGGGTGCCGGCTTGACCGGCTACCCTGCGCGGCCGCCACTGAATTGCCGCTTGTGCCCCCTCAGACCCTCCCCGTTCGCACCCTGCATCGACACGCCCTTGGATGGGGCGTCCTGGCCCTGTCGCTGCCCCTGCTGACGGCGCTGTGGGTGGCCGCGGCCCTGTGGCTTGGCGCACCGGCACCGTGGATGGCGGTGGTCGTCGCTGCGGACGCGGGTTTGCTGCTTAGCCTGCTTCGCGTTCCCGCTGGAACAGCGCGCGTGGTGGCGGCGGCCGTGTTCTTGCTGGTCTGCTCGGTGGCCAGCGCGTGGCTGATTGCGGCCGGCATCGTCGGCGCGGCCTTCGGCCTGATGCCGTGGGAGTCGGCGCTTCGCTTAGGCCCGGTGCTATTTGCCAGCGTCGCCGAGCCGTGGTGGACCGCCAGCACGATGGTGTGGCTGGCGGCCGCGGCCCTGCTCGGCGTCTGGTGGAATCGCTAGCAGCTTAGTGCCCGCCGTCGAGTTCCTTCATGCCGGCAATCAACTTCGCGATGGCGCCACTGGCGTCGCCATAAAGCATCCGCGAGTTATCGGCGTAGAACAGCGCGTTCTCGATGCCGGCAAAGCCCGTGCCCTTACCGCGCTTCACCACGATGACGTTGCGTGCCAGCGACACATCCAGAATCGGCATGCCGAAGATCGGCGAAGCCGGGTCGGTCATGGCCGAGGGGTTGACCACGTCGTTAGCGCCGATGACGAGGGGCACATCGGTGATCGGAAACTCCGGGTTGATGTCTTCCATGTCGGCAATGATGTCGTAGGGCACGCCGGCCTCGGCCAACAGCACGTTCATGTGCCCCGGCATGCGGCCGGCCACCGGATGGATGGCGAACTTCACCTGCACGCCGCGCTTTTGCAGCACTTGAGTGAGTTCCCACACCTTGTGCTGCGCCTGCGCCACGGCCATGCCATAGCCCGGAACAATCACCACGCGATCGGCGTAGGCCATCATCGCGGCCACGTCGCTGGCTTCGATCGGCTTTTGCGCGCCGGAAATTTCCTGCGCCGGGCCACCGCTGGCGCCGAAGCTGCCAAACAGCACGCTGGCCAGCGAACGATTCATCGCCTTCGCCATCAGCTGCGTCAAAAGCATGCCCGCCGCGCCCACCACCGTGCCAGCGATGATCAGGGCCTCGTTCTGCAAGACGTAACCCTCGAAGGCGACGGCCAAGCCAGTGAGCGCGTTAAAGAGCGAGATCACCACCGGCATGTCGGCACCGCCGATCGGCAGGGTCATGGCGATGCCGACGATCAGCGCCAGCGCGAAGAACAGGGCAATCACCGGAATGGCCGGCGTGCCTTGAATCACCAGCAGCGCGCCGCTGATCACCGCACCAATCATCAGCAGCGCATTGACCGTCTGCTGCGCCGGGAACACGTAGCGCTTGTCCATGCGCCCATCCAGCTTGGCCCACGCGATGACCGAGCCGGAAAACGAGATCGCGCCAATCAAGGCGCCCAGCACGGCCAGCACCGTCTTCGTCGGGTCCATGCATGCGTGATCCGCCATGGAAGTCGCGTCGCAGGCGCCGACGTGACCCGAGGCGCTGACCAAGGCGACCGCGCCAATCGCCGCGGCTGAACCACCGCCCATGCCGTTAAAGATGGCGACCATCTGCGGCATGTCGGTCAGCGGCACGCGCTTGCCCCACACCCAAAACACCGCGCTCAGCGCGAGGGCCAAGATCATCAGGCCAAGGTTGATCGGGTCAAGCCCGTGGCTGCCCCAAGTGGTCGGCGCTACGAACGTGACAAGGGTCGCCAGCACCATGCCGATGCCTGCCCACTGAATGCCGCGACGCGCCGTGACCGGCGACGACATGCGCTTCAAGCCAAGAATAAAGAGCGCCGCAGCGACGAGATAACTGGCCTTGGCCAGCAGGTCGAGCACACTGTCCATCAGGCCTTACCCCTGCTCGACTTGAACATTTCGAGCATGCGCTCGGTCACGACGTAGCCGCCAACGGCATTGCCCGCGCCCAGCAGCACGGCCAGAAAACCAATCACCCGCTCGGTGTTGGTGTCGGCATGCGCCAGCGCCACCATCGCACCCACCACGACGATGCCGTGGACGAAGTTCGATCCGGACATCAGCGGCGTGTGCAGGATGACCGGCACCCGCGAAATGATTTCGTGCCCGGTAAATGCGGCCAGCATAAAAATGTATAGCGCGACGAACCCGTCCATCCGTTTCCCCTGTTGATCGAAGCACCTTGTGCAACTAAAGCACGGGAGCGGGCCGAACTGCGAGCCCTTTTCTGCCGGTCTCGCCTTTGTGGTCAACCGAATGCAGCCTGCTGCGTTATGGTCGGTATGGACGGCCTTGGACCCCATCGACGAGTGAGCAGCCCCGCACCGGCCACAGACATGGCGCTGGACGGCTTCTTAGCCAGCGTCGAGCGGCGTGGTTTTCGCATGGCGGAGCTGGCATTAGGCCACCGGGAAGACGCGCTGGATGCCGTGCAGGACGCGATGGTGGCGTTTCTGGCTTATCGGGACCGACCGCAAAGCGAATGGCCTGCCCTTGTCTTGAGCGTTCTGCGCAGCCGCATTACCGACCGCCATCGCCGGAACAGCGTGCGCCGCCGCGTGCTCGCAGTCTTCGGACTGAGCGGCGATGACGACGCGGACCCGCTAGCGCAGATGCCCGACACCAGCGCGGGCCCGGCCGAGCAAGACGAGCAGCAGCGGGCGTGGGACGCGATGGGTCGCGCCCTGCGCGGCCTGCCTACACGGCAACGGGAGGCTTTTTTGCTGCGCGAACTACAGGGACTGTCGGGCGCCGAAACCGCGACGGCCATGGGCTGCTCGGAAGGATCGGTTAAAACTCACCTGTTCCGTGCGCTGCAGGCGCTTCGGACGCAACTGGAAGACTGGCGATGACCACACACCCCGACATCGACAAAGACCCCGTCACCGGCCGCGCTCACGCGCTGTTCGAGGCGCGCGTTGAAGACCTCGACGCGGCCACGGCCAACGCCTTGCGCACGCGCCGACGCGAGACCTTGGCACAGCACTCCGAAAAATCGAAAGGCCGCTCGCGGTTCTGGTGGCCGGCGGGCGGCATGGTGGCCGCAGCGCTGGCGCTGGCCCTCTGGCTGCCCGTCGGCGAACGGCAAAGCGCCCCGCCCACGCTGGCGGAGAGCCCCATCAACGACACCATCGCCGATGACGGCCGCGCGCTGGATGCGGCACGTTTCGCCGACAACGCCGTGCTGGAGTTGGAAGACGACGCAGACTTCTACGCGTGGCTGGCCACCGTGCCCGACGACGACAGCACAACGCCCCTGATAGAGGGATCGAACGATGGATGGACGCTATGACTCGCCAAGGCTTACCTGCCCTTGCCCTCGCCGTGATGCTGGGCTTGTCCGCACCCGCGCAGACGGTCTTCGCCCAAGCCGCGAGCCCTGCTGAATCGGCACCCGCGCCGCGCGCCGCCGTGGCTTGGAGCGCTCTATCAGAAGCTGATCGCGAGGCGCTGAGTGACCCCATCCGCGAGCGCTGGGAGCGCGCCGATGCCGAACAGCAGCAGCGACTCCTGGAGCGCGCACGCCTTTGGGCGAACCTGAGCCCCGAGGAAAAGCGCATGGCCCGCGCCGGTGCGCAACGCTGGGATCGCAGCGATGCTCATCAAAGACGTAGCCTCCGCGACGTCTGGGCGCGAATGCAGGCGCTGCCGCCCGCCGAGCGCCAAGCCGCACGCGAAGCGTGGGACAAACTCAGTCCGCGTCAGCGACGCGCGTGGTTGGATGCTGGCGGCCCCGGTGTGGCGCCGGCGCCGGAGCCCGATTTGGAGTCGCCGCGGCGGCGTTGATGTCGCGCCGCCCTACGCCGCCGCAACCGCCTTCCCACCCACCCAGCAACTCTTCGCAATCAGCTCGTCATCCCAATCCAAATGAAGCTCGCCGTCCTTCAAAAACAGGGTGACGAAGTTCAGCAGATTGCGGGCGTACATTTCGCTGGCGTGCACCGCGCCGCTGCTCGGCAGGTTCAGCGGGCCGGACACTAAAACGCCGCCGTGCATGACGTCTTCGCCGGGGCGCGTGAGTTCGCAGTTGCCGCCGGTTTCTGCGGCCATGTCCACCAACACGCTGCCGGGCTTCATGCCCATCACCATCGCGGCGGTGATGATTTTCGGCGCCGGGCGACCGGGCACGGCGGCCGTGCAGATGACGACGTCGATGTTCTTCAGGTGATCGGCTAAGCGCTGCTGCTGCAGAGCGCGCTCTTCGGCACTCAGTTCGCGTGCATAACCGCCGGCACCGGCCGCCGACACGCCGAGGTCCAAAAAGCGACCACCGAGCGATTCAATTTGTTCGCGGGTTTCGGGCCGCACGTCGAAGCCTTCCACCTGCGCGCCCAAGCGCCGCGCGGTAGCGATGGCCTGGAGGCCGGCAACGCCTGCGCCGATGATCAAAACCTTGGACGGACGAATGGTGCCGGCGGCGGTGCTGAGCATCGGGAAGAAGCGCGGCGCCAGCTGTGCGCCTAGCAGCACGGCCTTGTAGCCGGCCATGCCGGCTTGCGAGCTCAAGACGTCCATCGACTGTGCGCGTGTGGTGCGCGGCAGCCTCTCCATCGCAAAGGCAATGAGCTGATGACGCATCAGCGCCTCTTCGCGGTCTCCGGGCGCATGGGCGGCAAGCATGCCCACCACGATGGCTCCCGGCTTCATGCGCGCGAGCGTCTCGGCATCCGGCGACTGCACGCAGAGCAGCACATCGGCCTCGGGCAAAAAATCGTCAGTGGTGCTCGACTCGCCGTAGGCGCTATCGGGGAAGCCGGCTTGATCGCCCGCTCCCGAAGCAATACGAACGCGCGCGCCCAGTGTGGCGAGCTTGCCGGCGGTTTCCGGCGTTATGGCAACGCGGCGTTCCCCCGCGGCGGTTTCCTTCAGGCAGACCACGGTCACGGGCATCGGATGCATCCTCAGTAGCGGAAGCCCGATGCTAGCCCAGCGGTTAGGCGCTGTCCTGCTTCAATCGACCGACCATGCGCTGCAGGGCATCTTCGAAGGCGCCGCCCTGAGCTTCGCGCAGCTGAACTTTACCCACGCCCTTGAGCGCGGCCAGCTCTTCGAGCGAGGCCACCAGCATGCGCACGCCTCGGCGATTGACGAACATCAGGCGGCTGGAGATCGGCGAGATCCACGCCAGTTTGGCCGGAGCCATTTTCTCGTCTTCGCCGGCAAGACTGATCCACTCGCCCACTTTCAGCTCGCGCAGCAGGGCTAGATCCTTGACGTCGAATTCTTGCGGCACTTCGGTGCCGCCCACCAGCTTCAGGCGCGGGCTGACCGGCACCGGCGGCGGCTCAGGGGTGACGCGAAGCACGGCAGCCGCCTGTTGGGCGGCGATGGCGTCGCCGCGGCGCTGCGCTTCAATGCCGTCGGCGATCGCAGTGATGACCGAATCCGCCGATTCACCCTGCACGCCAGAACTGGCGAGCACGGCAACAAGATCCGCACCCAAACCCTGCACCGCCGTAGCGACGCTGATTCCGGCGGCGCGACCACCGGGCAGCAGGTCGAGCAGTTTGTCGGCCAAGGCCAGGGCCGCCGACCACGCGACGGAATCGCCGCCTTCGCGCAGCGCCACCAGCGAAAGATGATGCGACCAGCTGCGCGCCAGGAACTCCCGCAGGGCAGCCGGCACGCGACGGCCGTCGACGCGGGAGGACAATTCGCCGCCCGCCTGCGTCCGCGCCTGATCCAAACGCTCTTGCCCACGCTGCGCTTCTGCGGCGCGACGCTCGGCCAAGTCCGTCCGCTTTTGCTGCTGCTCAAGGAAGCCGCGAAGCTCGGCCTCGAGCGTCTCGAAAATCGCGACGTCTTCGTTGAAGTCACCGACCAAGGTGTCGACAACCTGTTCGGCCTTGCCCAGCATTTCGCGCTCGGGGCCGCTTTGCCCGCCGTTGCCTTCGCAAGCTTCGGTGACGGCGTTTAACAAGCGGCGCGCCGGGTGCGTGCGGTACATGAACATCTGGCGGTCCAGCAGGGCCACCTTGACGTAGGGCACCACCAATCGGCTGACCAAATTACGCGCGCGCTGCTCGAAATCATGCTCGTCGAACAGCACGTCAAACAGCATGCCCACGAGGTCGACCGCGTCTTCTTCGTCGGGACTGATGCGAACTTGGTCGGGCGACAGACCGATGCGGGTAGCGCTGTCCAAGAGATCGCGCTTCAGCAACACCGACAGGGAGGCCTCGTGGTGCTCCATGGTTTCCAGCACCGAAGGCGGAACCTCGGTCTGCATCAGCGAGAGCACCGACAGCATTTCAGCGGTGGCGAGCGGGCGACGATGAGCGACGCCGGTCGCAGCACCTGCCCCATTCGAAGCGGCCGCGTCCGCATGCGGGCGCAGCGCGCGCAGCATTTCGCGCAGCAGGCTAAAGACGTTGGCGTCGTCTTGCGAAGCCTGACTGCCGCCGGCTCCGGAGTCGTAGTGACCGCCCGAACCATAACCACCCGCGCCGGAATTTTCGTTGCCAGAGGAAGCAGCCTCGGTCGAACGCGGCGCCGAGGACAAGCCCGGACGCGCGCCGGAGCCCAGACGCACGATGCCAGGGGCAACGGGATTGCGCGGCACCAAGCCTGCCGCCGCAAAGCGCTGGTTAATCGGCTCGAGAATTTCCGGGAAGCGCTGCAGCAGTTCGCGCTCGTAGTACTTGTAGAGCACGACCTGAAGCATGTTCGGCAACTCGATGTCGCGCACGGCGCGATGCAGAGCGTGGCCGAAGCTCAGCGGGCTGAGCGGATTTTTGCGCGCGGGCAGCGCGTCGACGCCCATGATTTTCGAGATCGCCTTGGCCAAGGCATCAAGCGCTGGTCCGTGGGCGCGCTGAAGGGCTTCAACGATCAAATCGGACGCGAGCTGTTGCTCAAGCTCCTGTTCTTCGACGAGGCTAAGGCTGATGCCGTCATCGGCCACCGGCGGCGAGATGAGCTCATCGAACAAGGATTCGTATTGACGCGCGAACTGCCGCTCGATGGTCGCGCGCGTGCTGCGCAGCGTGTTCATGGCTTCCAAGCGCGGCGAGCGCGAGAACGGGTCGGCACCCTCGCCTTCCTTCTGCGCCAGATCAAACATCCAGTCGTCGGCCTTGCCCAGCACCGACACCACTAACGACGACAGCTGTTCGACCACCGTGCGGCGGGTGTGGCGAAGCAGGTCGTCGTGGGTTGGCGGTCGGGTGTTCAAGATGCTCATGATTCGTCTTCGGATGGCCTTCCGGGGGTGGGCCGTGACTGAATACTGAGGCGTTTGACACTTGTAAACCGTGACCCGCCCAGCAGTTGGGGCCGCTTGCTTGGGCCAGATAGACTGCGCAGATGGATTCCCTGAACACTCTGAATCAGCGCCGCTCCGTGCCGAGCCGGCTGCTCGGCTCGCCCGGACCCTCGCCCGAGCAACTGCGGCAGATGCTGGAAGCCGCGATGCGCGTGCCCGACCACGGCAAGCTGTCGCCTTGGCGCTTCATCACCATCGCCGGTCAGGCGCGCCATGTGCTCGGCGCTCGCTTGGTCGAACGCGCCTTGGCGATCAATCCGGCGGCGCCGGCCGCGGCTTTGGACAAAGACCGAGCGCGCTTCAGCTTCGCGCCCACCGTCGTCGCTGTCGTGGGATGCCCCGTCGAAGGCCACAAGGTGCCGGTGATTGAGCAACTGCTGTCAGGCGGGGCCGTGTGCTTTGCCTTGCTGCACGCGGCGCAGGCGCTCGGCTTCGGTGCGCAATGGCTAACTGGCTGGGCTGCTTACGACCCCGAGATTCTTGCCGCCCTTGGGCTGGACGAGCACGAGCATCTGCTGGGCTTCATCCACATCGGCACGGCCAATGGCGAAGCGCCTGAGCGCCTTCGTCCGGCATTGGCCGCCAAGCTCTCGACGTGGACACCGTGAGTGCCGTAAACGGCACGGCTCCCTCGACCGCCGTGCACTTGGTGGACTCCAGCTTGTACGTCTTTCGCGCTTGGCACGGCATGCCCATCGACGTCAGCGATGCCGAAGGTTGGCCGCTGAACGCGGTTCATGGCTTTGCGCGATTCCTCTGCGAACTCATCGAGCGCACCCGCGCCGCGCGACTGGCGCTGGCCTTTGACGAGGCCTTGAACAGCTGTTTTCGCAACGATCTGTATCCGGCCTACAAAGCGCACCGCGACCCCGCACCCGAAGAGTTGAAGCGACAGTTCGCGCACTGCAAGTCGCTGGGCCAAGTCATGGGCCTTCCGGTGCTGGCGAACGCGCACTACGAAGCCGACGACTTGATTGGCACGGCCGCTGCGCACGCGCGTCGCGCGGGGCATGGCGTGGTGATCGTTTCAGCCGATAAAGACATGGCTCAGTTGCTGGATGAAGGCGACTGGCAGTGGGACTTTGGGCGGAACGAGCGCTGGGACTGCGCGGGAGTGAAGCCGCGGTACGGCATCCACGCGCATCAAGTGGCTGATTTTTTGGGTCTGACCGGCGACACCAGCGACAACATTCCCGGCGTCCCCGGCATCGGTGCGAAAACCGCCGCCACCTTGCTCGCGATCTACGGATCGATGGACGCGCTGCTGGAAAAGCTCGACGAAGTGCCCCT
>JBBQIA010000007.1:0-16694 GCA_038324485.1 Lysobacterales bacterium | reverse complement strand
TGAAGTGGCTGGAGTCCGAGCAGATCGAGTCGGACGGCACCGGCGTGCTCGACGGCGTGGACGCAATCTTGGTGCCCGGCGGCTTCGGTGATCGCGGATTTGAGGGCAAGGTCGCTACAGCGAAGTACGCGCGCGAAAACGCCATTCCCTACTTCGGTATTTGCTACGGCATGCAGGCCGCCGTCGTCGATGTGGCGCGTCATCGCGCCGGTTTGACCGGAGCCAACACCACCGAAAACGACCGCCACGCCGAGCATCCGGTTATCGGTCTGATTACCGAATGGCGCACCGCTTCGGGCGATGTCGAGAAGCGCAGCGAAACCTCGGACCTCGGCGGCACCATGCGCCTCGGCCTGCAGGAGCAGCGCTTAAAGCCGGGCACCTTGGCGCATCGCCTGTACGGCAAAGACGTGGTGGGGGAGCGTCATCGCCATCGCTACGAGTTCAATAATCGCTACCGCACACAGTTGGAAGAAGCAGGCTTGGTGATCTCGGCGAAGTCGATGGATGACTTGCTAGTCGAGATGGTCGAGCTGTCGCAGAGAGAGCACCCGTGGTTCTTGGCCTGCCAAGCCCATCCGGAGTTCACTTCAACCCCGCGCGACGGGCATCCTCTGTTTATTGGCTTTATCCGTGCGGCCCGCGAGTGCAAGGCCGGCGGCAAGCTGCTCAAGGAGGCAGTCTGATGGACCTGTGTGGATTCAAAGTCGGGCTGGACCAGCCCCTGTTTCTGATCTCGGGGCCCTGCGTCATCGAGTCGATGGAGCTTCAAATTGAAGTGGCTGGCCGGCTGAAGGAAATGACCTCGGCGCTCGGCATGAACTTCATCTTTAAGTCGAGCTTTGATAAAGCCAATCGCACTTCGGGCACCAGTTTTCGGGGCCCCGGCCTTGAAGGCGGCCTGAAAGTCTTGGCCGAAGTGAAGCGTCAACTCGGCGTGCCGGTGCTCACCGACGTGCACGAGTACACGCCGATGGACGAGGTGGCGAGCGTGGTCGACGTGCTGCAGACACCGGCGTTCCTGTGCCGCCAAACCGACTTCATTCAGCGCGTGGCCAGCGCTGGCAAGCCGGTGAACATCAAGAAGGGCCAGTTTCTCTCGCCGTGGGAAATGAAGCACGTCACCGCCAAAGCGCTGGCGACGGGCAATACCCAGATCATGGCCTGCGAGCGCGGCGCCAGCTTTGGCTACAACACCTTGGTGTCGGACATGCGCAGCCTTGCGGTGATGCGCGATACGGGATGCCCGGTGGTGTTCGACGCCACGCATTCGGTGCAGCAGCCGGGCGGCTTGGATGGGCGATCGGGCGGGCAGCGCGAATTCGTGCCGGTTTTGGCGCGTGCCGCCGTAGCCGCGGGCGTGGCGGGCTTATTTGCCGAAACCCATCCCGATCCCGAAAACGCCCTGTCGGACGGTCCGAACGCGTGGCCGCTCGACAAAATGCGCGCGCTGCTGGAAACCCTGCTCGAACTCGACGGTGTCGCCAAGCGGGCGATTGCTCGCGGTGACACGCTCTAGGTTTCATTGCCACGCCGCCCCTCCCACTTTCTGAGCCAAAACGTCCACGCCATGACCACTGCCATCACCCGAGTCCACGCCCGCGAGATCCTTGATTCCCGCGGCAACCCGACCCTCGAAGCGGAAGTCACGCTGGCCAGTGGCCACATGGGCCGCGCGGCCGTGCCCTCGGGCGCCTCCACCGGCACCAAGGAAGCGGTGGAACTGCGCGACGGCGACAAGAGCCGCTACCTCGGCAAGGGCGTCACCAAGGCGGTTGCTAACGTCAACACCACGATTGCTTCGGCGCTAAAGGGCTTCGACGGGGCGGATCAGGCCGGTCTCGACGCCAAACTCATCGCGCTCGACGGTAGTGAAAACAAGAGCAGCCTCGGCGCAAACGCGCTGCTCGGCGTGTCGATGGCGGCCGCGCATGCGGTGGCGGCGTCGCGCGGCTTGCCGCTGTGGAAGCACCTTGCCGGCGACCGTTCGCCGGTGCTGCCGCTGCCGATGATGAACATCATCAACGGCGGTGCGCATGCCGATAACAACGTCGACATGCAGGAGTTCATGGTGCTGCCGGTCGGCTTTGATCGCTTCGCCGAAGCGCTGCGCGCAGGCACCGAAATTTTTCATGCGCTGAAGTCGGTGCTGAAGGGCCGTGGCCTGTCGACATCGGTCGGCGACGAGGGCGGTTTCGCGCCCGATCTGCGTTCGAACGAAGAAGCCATCGAGGTGATTCTCGAAGCCATTGGCAAGGCCGGGTACCACGCCGGCGACGACGTGATGCTGGGCTTGGACGTGGCCAGCTCGGAGTTCTTCGACAACGGCAAATACAATCTGGTGGGCGAGGGCAAACGCCTGAGTTCGGAGCAGTTTGTTGAGTTCCTGGCGGGCTGGAGTCGGCAGTACCCGATCATCACCATCGAAGACGGCATGTCCGAACACGACTGGGACGGCTGGGGCATGCTCACTCGCGCCATTGGCGAGCGCGTGCAGCTGGTGGGCGACGATTTGTTCGTGACCAATCCGAAGATCTTGAAGCAGGGCATCGACGACGGTGTCGCCAACGCCATCCTCATCAAGGTCAACCAGATCGGCACGCTCACCGAGACAATGCAGGCCATCGCCATGGCCGAAGCCGCGCGCTACGCGCAGGTGATCTCGCATCGCTCGGGCGAAACCGAAGAAACCACCATCGCCGACATCGCCGTCGCCACCACCGCGACTCAAATAAAAACCGGCTCGCTCTGCCGCAGCGACCGCGTGGCGAAGTACAACCAGCTGCTGCGCATCGAAGAATCGCTGGGCGCGACGGCGCGCTACGCCGGCCGCGATGCCTTCCTTGCCCTGAAGCGCTAAGTCGCGAGCCACGCCCAAATGATCCGCCGCTGGCTGCCGCATGCTGTCCTCGCCCTCTTGGCGACGGCCTTGCTGTGGCAGCTTGATCGCGGCGAGGGCGGGCGTGTGGAGCTGGCCGAATTGCGCGCTCGCGTCGCGCTTCAGCAGGCGGAAAACGAACGCCTTACCCAGCGCAATCAGGCCTTGGCCGCGGACGTGGCCGAGCTGAAATCGGGCGAGGCTGCGGTCGAAGATCGCGCCCGCTCGGAACTCGGAATGATTAAGCCCGGCGAGACCTTCTATCGCGTCGTTGAGGGCTCGGGCAGTGCGGCACGACGCGAGCCCGCGACCGAAGGGTCGGGCGGATGACGTGGGTGGTGGTGCCCGCGGCCGGACGCGGCGCGCGTTTCGGCGGCGATGTGCCGAAGCAATACCTCGATCTGCTCGGTCGTCCCGTCATCGAACACACCCTGCGCGCTTTGTTGGCGCACCCCGCCATCAGCGGCGCGATGGTGGTGCTGGCGGCGAATGACCCGCGCTGGCCCGGCTGGCGCGAACTGGAAGCCAAGCCTGTGCTGACTTGCTTCGGCGGCGGCGAGCGCGCTGATTCGGTCTTGGCCGGCCTGCGTGCGTTACCGGCCTCGGTGACTGCGGACGATTGGGTGCTGGTGCATGACGCCGCGCGTCCGTGCCTGAAGGCGCTCGACCTGTCGCGACTGCTGGCGGCGCTGAAGACGGACCCGGTCGGCGCGCTGTTGGCAGCCCCCGTTCGCGACACGGTCAAGCATGCCGGTGCCGATGGTCGCGTTGAGTCCACCCTGCCGCGCGGGGCGCTTTGGCGGGCGCTGACACCGCAAGCGTTTCGGCGAAACAGCTTGTCGCGCGCGCTTGAATCGGCGGAGCGAGCCGGCGTTGTTGTCACCGACGAGGCCATGGCCATCGAGCGCCTGGGCCTTAAGCCGCTGCTGGTGGAAGGCGCGGAAGACAATCTAAAAATCACGACCCCGGCCGATCTGGCCGTGGCCGAATCCATCCTCCGTCGCATGGGCGACGGGCGTGCCTAAAGGGCAGACCCCATGAGCGACCTCCGCATCGGACAGGGCTTTGATGTCCACGCCTTCGGGCCCGGTGACCACGTGATGCTGGGCGGCGTGCGCGTGCCGCACGACCACGGCATCGTCGCCCACTCCGACGGAGACGTGCTGCTGCATGCGCTTTGCGACGCCATTCTTGGCGCATTGGCGCTGGGCGATATTGGCCGGCATTTCCCACCCTCCGACCCGCAGTGGCGCGGCGCCGACTCGCGCCGGTTTCTGCAGCACTGCGTGAGCCTCGCCGCCGAGCGCGGCTGGCGCGTCGGCAACGTCGACACCACGGTCATTGGCGAACGCCCGAAAGTCGGGCCGCATGCCGAGGCGATGCGCGCCGTGCTAGCTGAAGACCTTGCCCTGCCGCTGGATGCGGTGTCGGTGAAGGCCACCACCACCGAGCGCTTGGGCTTCACCGGCCGCAGCGAAGGCTTGGCGGCAATGGCCGTTGTGCTGCTGGTGCGCCGATGAGCGACAGCGCAAACGCCGGCCGTCGGCAGGCGCACGGCACGCCGATGTTCTCGGCGCAGATCAAGTCCAGTCCAGAAGACTTTGTGGTTGAAGAGATCGCCTCCGAGCCGGCGACGGGCAGCGGTGAGCATCTGCTGCTGTGGATCGAGAAGCGCGGCTTCGCCACGACCGACATCGTGCAGAAGCTCTGCCGCTGGGCGAATGTGGCGCCGGTGGCCATTGGCTTGGCCGGACTGAAAGACAAGCAGGCGGTGACGCGTCAACGCTTCACGGTGCACTTGCCGAAGCGTGTATCGCCGTCGGTGGACGCGCTGGAAGAGCCCGGGCTGCACGTGATGTCGCAGGATTGGCACGCGCGCAAGCTGCCGCGCGGCGGCCTCGCGGGCAATGCCTTCACTCTGGTGCTGCGCGGCCTAATGCCGAACGCGGGTGCGGTCAACGACGCCGCATGGCGTGCTGCCGTCGATGCGCGACTGGCGCTGATGGCCGAGCGCGGCCTGCCGAATCGTTTCGGTGTTCAGCGTTTTGGTCGATTCGGCGACAACGTGGGGCAGGCGCGACGGATGTTCGCCGGCGCCAAGGTGGGGCGTGAAACGCGCTCGATGCTGCTGTCGGCGGTGCGTTCTGAGCTGTTTAATCGCGTTCTTGAACAACGCGTGGCCGACGGCAGTTGGGATCGCGCCACCGAAGGTGACGTGTTCATGCTCGACGGCCGTCGCAGCGTTTTCGGACCCGAACCGCTGACCGATGAACTGCGCGCTCGCGTGGCCGCCTTTGACATTCACCCCACGGGCCCCCTCTGGGGTCGCGGCGAACTGCGCAGCAGTCTCGCCATTCGCGATATTGAGCACGCCGTGGCTGCGGCCGAGCCGGGGCTGTGCGAGGGGCTGGAACAGGCTGGGCTGTCGCAGGAGCGGCGCTAGTTGCGCCTGCATCCAGAGGGCCTGCGCGGCGAATGGTTGGACGAGCACACGCTGCAGCTGCGCTTTCAGCTACCGCCGGGCTGCTACGCCACGGCCGTGCTGGCCGAGCTGTGCGGCGAGTTGGGCGAGGGCTTTACCGAGGGCGAGTAAGCGCTCGCCTCGGCACAGCTATCGCGTCAGTGTCCGCGCAGCAGTACCAAGGTGGCGCCTGTGCCGCCCTGCGCCAGAGGGGCCGAGCTAAACGCCAGCACATCGCCACGATGGCGCAGCACGCGGTCGACCAGCGCCTTGAGCACCGGCCCGAATTCCGAGCGCAGGCCCTTCCCATGAACAAGGCGCACGCAGGGGTACTGCTGTCGGCGGGCTTCCGCGAAAAATACGCGCATCGCGCTTTCGGCCTCGTCTACGCGCATGCGGTGCAGGTCCAACTCGTCCTGCACAGCGAACTCCCCTCGCTTCAAGCGCTTCAGCGTGCGCGGCGGCACCTCGTCCCGGCGAAATTCGAGCACCTCGCCCATTGCGTAGGCCAAGGCATCCAGCGGCTGGCGCAGGGTTTCGCGCAGAGCCTCGGCCTCGTCTGCGTCGTGCCGTCGCGTGTTGGGGCGCGGTTTTGGGGCTTCGAAGGCCGGTGGCGCGACCTCTATCACTCGCACCGGCCCGATGGCCTCGCGAAACAGCGCGGCGTCTTCAGGTGGGACCACGGGTGGGCGGGGCGGGCGAGTCATACGCCGCAGGCTAGCGCAGGCCATGCGATGAGGGCATCCAGAACGCGAGGCGGCGTCGTGCCGCGTCGTCATTCGCTATCATGGCGGCTCGTTTCGGTGGGATTTCCATGCGCGTTTTGGTTAGCAACGATGACGGTGTCGACGCGCCGGGCATTCACGCCCTTGCCGCCGGCCTGCGTGCCGCCGGTCATCGAGTGACGGTCGTCGCTCCAGATCGCGACCGCAGCGGGGCCAGCAATTCGCTCACGCTCGACATGCCGATTCGCGCCAAGCGCGTGGGCGAGGGCGTTTACAGCGTCGCGGGGACACCGACCGATTGCGTGCATTTGGCGCTGGCAGGCCTGCTCGACGAGCAGCCCGATATCGTCGTGTCTGGCATCAATAACGCGGCTAATCTGGGCGACGACGTGATCTATTCCGGCACCGTCGCCGCCGCCATGGAGGGGCGCTTTTTGGGGCTGCCCGCCATCGCCCTGTCGCTGGTCACGCGTGACCATCAAGGCCAGCATTTCGAAACAGCGGCCCGCGTGGCGGTTGAACTGATTGCGCGCCTGCTCGCGAAGCCGCTGCCGGCCGACACGATTCTCAACGTCAACGTGCCGGACCGCGCTTGGAATGACGTGGCCGGCTTCGAAGTCACGCGCCTCGGGCATCGCCATCGCGCCGAGCCCTGCGTGCCGCAAACCGACCCGCGCGGCCGCGAAGTCTGGTGGATCGGGCCCGCTGGCCCCGAGCAAGACGCCGGCCCCGGCACCGACTTCGATGCACTGCGTCGCGGCTACGTATCGGTCACGCCGATCCATGTCGACCTCACGCGCTATCAGGCCTTGGAAGCCGTGTCTGGATGGGTGAGCGACATGGCGCGCGAGATGGGCCGCACATGACAACGCGACTCAAGCTGCAGCCGGAGGCCCGCGGCCTCGGCATGACCGGCCCGCGCGCCCGCGATCGCCTCGTGCAGCGGCTTCGCGAGCAGGGCATCGCCGACGGGCGCGTGCTGACCGCGTTGGCCACCTTGCCGCGACATCAGTTCATTGATGAAGCGTTGGCGAGCCGCGCTTACGAAGACACCGCGCTGCCCATCGGTCACGGGCAAACCATTTCGCAGCCTTGGGTGGTCGCCCGCATGACTGAAGCCCTGATCGAACACGGCCTGCCTAAGCGCGTGCTCGAAATCGGCACCGGCAGTGGCTATCAAGCTTCGGTGTTGGCGACGCTCGGCATCGAGGTATTCACCGTTGAGCGCATCGACGAATTGCTGCGCGACGCGCGTCGGCGCTTCCGCCAGTTAGGGCTCGATGTGCGCTCTCGCCACGATGACGGACGCCTAGGCTGGGCCGAACACGCCCCCTTTGACGCCATCATCGTCACCGCCGGCGGCGCAGCGCTGGAAGCCTCGTTGCTGGATCAATTGGCTCCGGGCGGCACGTTGGTGGCGCCGGTCGGCAGCAGCAGCGCGCAGCGCCTGCTGCGTTTGCGCCTGATCGACGGCGCGCTGCAGCAGGATGACTTGGGCGCTGTGGTGTTCGTGCCGCTGCTGGCGGGAGTGCAGTGATGGCCCTTCGTCTTCTTGCGGCCTTGGGGCTTGCTGCGGTGCTCGGCGGCTGCTCCACCACCACCGTGGTGCGCGAAGAAGCCGCGCCCAACTCGCGCTCCGGCACGTCTTCGCGACCCGCTACGAACACCGTGGGCTTGCCGGGTGCGACCCATCGCGTGCAGGCCGGCGATACGCTCTACGGCATCGCCTTTCGAAATAGTCTCGACTGGCGTGAGTTGGCGCGCTGGAACGGCATCGGCGAGCCCTTCCTGATTCAGCCCGGGCAAGTGCTGCGTCTGAGCACGCCGGACGCCGTTGCCCGTCCGTCCGTTTCGCGACCGACGAGCACGGTGGCCGCGGGGCCGCCGCCCATCCCGCGTGGCCCGGCTAGCGCCACGCGCCCCGTGTCCGCGCCATCCACCGTCGTGACGCCGTCGCCTGCGGCCCGTCCGGCGCCCGTTGTGGCCAATCCGACTCCGCCGCCTGCCGCAAGCAGCGCACCGCCGCCGGCTGTTGCGGCGTCCACACCCAGCGGTCCGGCCGGCCCATCAGCCTTCCGCGCTGGCCAGTGGCAATGGCCCACGCAGGGCCAGGTGATTTCGCGTTACGCCGAGGGCGACAAGGCCCGTCAGGGCATCGCCATCGCCGGCACGGCGGGTCAGCCCGTGCGCGCGGCCTCCGCGGGAACGGTCGTCTACTCGGGCGCCGGTCTGGTGGGCTACGGCGAGCTCGTCATCATCAAGCACAGCGACGAATGGCTGTCGGCTTACGGGCACAACCGCCGTCGTTTGGTTGCGGAAGGCGCCAACGTGAGCGCCGGGCAGCAGATTGCCGAGCTCGGCCGCACGGGCACCAGCCGCGACATGCTGCACTTCGAAATTCGGCGTAACGGCAAGCCGGTTGACCCGACTCCCTTGCTGCCCCGACGCTAGGCCGCCCTTAGGGCGCGATTAGAAAGGCGGCAACCACTTTCCGCCCTTCGCTCGCCAGCACCGCAAAGGTGCGCGCGGCCGCGGCGTTGTCCATCGGCTCGAGGCCGATGCCGCGCCCTAGCGCCGCGCCCAGCACCGCCGGTGAGGGAAACGCATGGCGCGCGCCCGTGCCGAGCAAAATGACGGTCGGCTGCAGCGCAAACAGCGCGTCAAGATCGGTCGGCTGCAGGCTGGCCGCGTCGCGCGGGACCCAGTCTTCGATCAGGGTGTCGCCAGAGATGGCGAAGCTGCGATCGAACTGGCGATCGTTGATGGTGACCCGGCCTGCCGCGTCTACGGCACGGGGCACATAGCGAAAATCCAGCGTTTCCTTCGACAGGGGCATGGCGGAGAACCTTTATCGGGGCAGGGCGATCAGCGGCTGCTCGTCGCGGGGCCGATACAGCACCGCCACGTTGCCGATGCGCGCGATCACTGAGGCGTCGGTCTGTTCCGCCAAGGTGGCGATGGCCAGATTGCGAGCGTCGCGGTCTTCGGCCGCCACCTTTACTTTGATCAACTCGTGGATGAGCAGCGCGCTGGCGGTTTCAGCCACCAAGCCTTCAGTAACGCCCTTTCCGCCCACCAAAATGACCGGCTTCAGGCCGTGCGCCAGACCGCGGAGGTAGCGTTTCTGACCGGAGCTGAGAAGGGTGGGCATGGCGTCGGACTCGAAGGGATGAAGGGCGATCCGGGGCAGTCCCGGAGGGCGCGCAGGGTATCATGGCGTTTCTTTACCGGCCGGCCTCCATGACCCGCAGCAAGTCCAGCCAGCGCTGGCTGAAGGAACACTTCAGCGATCCCTTCGTCAAAAAAGCTCAGGCCGAAGGTTTGCGCTCGCGGGCGGCCTACAAGCTGGAAGAGCTCCTGGAACGTGACCACTTGCTGAAGCCCGGAATGGTCATCGTCGATCTCGGTGCCGCACCCGGCGGCTGGTCGCAGCTTGCTCGCAAGCAACTCGGCGACACCGGGCGGGTGGTCGCCGTCGACATTCTCGACATGCCGCCGATCGCCGGCGTGGACTTCCTTCACGGCGATTTCAGGGAGCCGGAAACACTGTCGCGTTTGGAATCACTCATTAACGGCGCTGAGGTGGACCTTGTGCTCTCCGACATGGCCCCCAACATGAGTGGAGTGTCGGTCACCGACCAAGCGCGAGTGATGCATCTTTCGGAGCTCGCGCTCGAATTCGTTGACGATCATCTGAAACGCGGCGGCGCCTTCCTCATCAAGCTGTTTATGGGGGTTGGTTTCGACGATTACGTACGGCAGCTGCGCACCCGCTTTGGGCGCGTGGTCATTCGCAAGCCCGAGGCCTCGCGCAAGCGATCAGCCGAGGTTTACGCGCTGGCCAGTGGCAAGCGCGAAGGACCCCTGAAATGAACGATCTCGCTCGCAATTTGCTCCTCTGGCTCGTCGTCGCCGTGATGTTGGCGATGGTGTTTCAGAACTTTACCGGCGCCGGCGCTTCGGCCAGCCGCGACATCGCCTACAGCGAATTTGTGCAAGAAGTGCGCAGCGGCCTGATCAAAGAGGTCGCGATCGACTCTGATCGGACGACGACGCGCGTCACTCGCACCAACGGCGAGGTCTACACGACCTTCAAGCCGGAAGACCGCGACCTGACGAACGAACTGCTCGCCAAGGGCGTGGTCTTTACGCAGGAGCCGCCGGCGAAAAACAGCTTCCTCATGTCCTTGTTGATCAGCTTGCTGCCGGTGTTGCTGCTGATTGGCGTCTGGGTGTATTTCATGCGCCAGATGCAGCAAGGCGGCGGCAAGGGCGCGATGAGCTTTGGCCGTTCGAAGGCCAAGCTGATGAGCGAAGACCAGATCAAGGTCAACTTCACCGACGTTGCCGGCTGCGATGAAGCGAAGGAAGAGGTCGGCGAACTCGTCGAGTTCCTGCGTGACCCGGGCAAGTTCCAGAAGCTGGGCGGCAAGATTCCGCGCGGCGTGCTGATGGTGGGTCCGCCGGGCACCGGCAAGACCCTGCTGGCGCGCGCCATCGCCGGCGAAGCGAAGGTGCCCTTCTACAGTATCTCCGGCTCGGATTTTGTGGAAATGTTCGTGGGCGTTGGCGCCAGCCGCGTCCGCGACATGTTCGACACCGCGAAAAAGCACGCGCCCTGCATCATCTTCATCGACGAAATCGACGCCGTCGGCCGCCATCGCGGCGCCGGCCTTGGCGGCGGTCACGACGAGCGCGAGCAAACCCTCAACGCCATGCTGGTCGAGATGGACGGTTTTGAGGGCGGCGAAGGCGTCATCGTGATTGCGGCAACCAACCGCCCGGACGTGCTGGACCCGGCCCTGCTGCGCCCGGGTCGCTTCGACCGTCAGGTCGTGGTTGGCTTGCCCGACGTCAAGGGTCGCGAGCAGATTTTGAAAGTGCATATGCGCAAGGTGCCGATCGACGACGACGTGGTGCCAATGACCATTGCGCGCGGCACGCCGGGTTTCTCGGGCGCTGACCTAGCGAATTTGGTCAACGAAGCGGCGCTGTTTGCCGCCCGCGAGAACGCCAAGCTGGTTCGCATGGAGCACTTCGACAAGGCGCGAGACAAAATCATGATGGGCGCCGAGCGTCGCTCGATGGCCATGAGCGAAGACGAGAAGAAGCTGACCGCGTATCACGAAGCCGGGCACGCTATCGTCGGTCGCTGCGTGCCGGATCACGACCCGGTCTACAAAGTGACGATCATTCCGCGCGGTCGCGCGCTGGGCGTCACCATGTATCTGCCCGAGGGCGATCGCTACAGCTACAACCGCGTTCACATCGAATCGATGCTGTGCTCGCTTTACGGCGGCCGCGTCGCCGAGGAGATCATCTTCGGCGCTGACAAGGTCACCACCGGAGCCTCGAACGACATCGAGCGCGCCACCAAGATGGCCCGCAACATGGTCACGAAGTGGGGCCTGTCCGACGAACTCGGCCCGATCGCCTATGCGGAGGACGAGGGCGAAGTGTTCCTAGGCCGTTCGGTTTCGCAGACCAAGAACGTTTCCGACGACACCGCGCGCCGTATCGATGAAGTGGTGCGCGCGATTCTCGACAAGGCCTACGCCCGCAGCACGCAGATTTTGAAAGACAACACCGACAAGCTGCATGCGATGGCCCAAGCTTTGCTGACCTACGAGACGATCGACGCCAAGCAGATCGACGCGATCATGGAAGGTCGGGTTCCAGGACCGCCGGCAGATTGGGGTAAGTCTTCGCCACCGGCGCCCAAGGACGATGAAGGCCCCTCCGCTGAGGCGCCATTGGGTCCAGCGGCCCCTCAAGCGTAAAACTCGGGCGCTTCGGCGCCCGAACTTTTTGGTGATGTTCTCGGCGATCTTTATGATGCTGCTTGAGCGCACGCGCGGCTGAATTCGGACGATACGCATGTTCAATGTCGACACGGTTCCCCTGATTGACTGCGCCGGCCGCGTGCTGCGGCTTGATCGCCCGCAGGTGATGGGCATCGTCAACGTCACGCCGGATTCTTTTTCCGATGGCGGTCAGCACGCCAACGTGCAGGCGGCCGTTGATCACGGCCTGAAGCTCGTTTCGGAAGGCGCCGACCTGCTGGACGTCGGCGGCGAATCGACGCGACCGGGCGCTGATCCCGTCGACGAGGCCACCGAACTGGCGCGCGTGCTGCCAGTGGTCGAAGCGCTGGTTGCGCGAACGACGGTGCCGATCAGCATCGACACGACGAAATCTGCGGTGATGCGCGCTGCGCTTGCGGCCGGTGCGGGGATGGTCAACGACGTCATGGCCCTTCGTGAAGAAGGTGCCTTAACAGCGGTCGCTGAGAGCAAGGCGGCGGTCGTGCTGATGCACATGCAGGGTCAGCCGCGTTCGATGCAGGCGGCACCGCATTACGACGACGTAGTGGGGGAGGTGCATCGTTTTTTGACCGAGCGCGTCTTCGCTTGCGAGATGTCCGGTATCGATAAGCGGCGCGTCGTGATCGACCCCGGTTTTGGCTTCGGAAAAAGCGTGGACCACAATCTGGCCCTGCTCGCGCAACTGCGACGCTTCACCGAGATCGGCGTGCCGGTGCTGGCGGGGCTGTCGCGCAAGTCCTGCCTCGGTGAGCTGACCGGTCGCGCGGTGGGCGAACGACTGCCGGCCTCGCTGGCGGCGCACATGTTGGCGGTGCAAAACGGCGCGATGCTAGTGCGCGTTCACGACGAGGCTGCCACGGTCGATGCGCTGACGATCTGGGCGGCGGTGGCCGCCGTGGTGCTGCCGAAGAAGGCGTCTGGGCCGGCCGCTATTCGCTGGCCGGACGAGGATTAGATGCGCGCGGTCGCCGGCGCGCGGGCCGACACCCGGCCCTTGGCCGTCGCTGTCATGGGTCCGACGGCTTCCGGAAAAACGGATTTCGCGGTGGACTGGGTGCAGCGACTGGGCACGGAAGTCATCAGCGTCGATTCCGCCCTCGTCTATCGCCGCTTGGACATTGGTAGCGCCAAGCCGGATGCGGCGACGCAGGCGCTCGCGCCACATCGGCTGATGGACTTGCGTGAGCCTCACGAGCCCTATTCGGCTGCCGAATTTGCCCGCGATGCCCTCCGTGAGATGCAGGCGCTGGCGGCCGAAGGCCGGGTGCCGCTTCTGGTGGGTGGCACCGGGCTGTATTTTCGCGCCGTGCTCGACGGCCTCGCCGAGCTTCCAGAATCTGATCCGGTGGTTCGCGCCGCACTGCATGCCGAACTCAGCGTGCGCGGACTGGCGGCCCTGCATGCGGATCTGAGCGACTGCGATCCGCTTGCCGCGTCGCGCATCCGCGCCAGCGATCCGCAGCGTGTGCTGCGTGCGCTCGAGGTGTATCGAATCAGCGGCGTGCCGATCAGCATCTGGCAGGAGCGTGGGCGTCAGGCGGCGCAGCGCTGTCCGTTTCGCGTCCTGAAGCTGGTGCTTGCGCCTCAGGATCGCGCGGTGCTGCATACGCGCATTGCGCAGCGTTTTTCGGCGATGCTCGCCGCCGGCTTTCTTGAGGAAGTGCGTGAACTCAAAGCCGACCCGCGGCTGCATCCAGACCTGCCCTCGATGCGTGCGGTGGGCTATCGTCAAGCGTGGCAGCACCTCGATGGCGACACCGATCGCGCCGCCTTTATCGAGCAGGGCATCGCGGCCACCCGGCATCTGGCAAAGCGTCAGCTGACTTGGCTGCGCGGCGAGCACGATGCGCTGTGGTTCGACCCGCTGGGCCAGCGCGCGGCGCTGGATCGCGCGATGTCGGCCTTCATTGGCGCCTGATAGAATGAGCGATCGAAAAATAAGAAGAAGCACGGACCCCATGTCGAAAGGTCAAAGCCTCCAAGATCCGTTTCTTAACGCGCTTCGTCGCGAGCGAATTCCTGTGTCCATCTACCTCGTCAACGGCATCAAGCTGCAGGGCACGGTTGAGAGCTTTGACCAGTTTGTCGTGCTGCTGCGAAGCACCGTGAGTCAGATGGTCTACAAGCACGCCATTTCCACCGTGGTGCCCTCGCGCAATGTGCGCATTGGCCAGGGTGGTAGTGCGACGGGCGGCGAGAGCGACACCCACATTGACGACGACGCTGACGCGGCGACTGATGCACACGAAGACTAAGTTATCGAGCATGGCGCTTGAGCGCTGGAGTGAGTCATGACGATGCTGGTTCGTGATCGCGCCTTACTGGTGCAGCCGCAAACGCCCGGCCATCGCGACCCGGCTTTGGCGACCGAGTTTTCCGAGTTGGCGCGCTCCGCCGGTGCAGACGTGATTGAGGTCGTGGATGCGCGTCTCGAACGCCCGCATGCCGGCCTTTACTTGGGTACCGGAAAAGTCGAGGAACTGAAGGGCTTTTGCGAGGCCGCCGACATCGATGTCGTGCTGATCAACGCCACCTTAAGTCCTGTGCAAGAGCGCAATTTGAGTGATGCCTTGGACCGCCGCGTGGTTGATCGCGTGGGCCTGATTCTCGACATCTTCGCCATGCGTGCGGCCAGCGCCGAGGGCAAGCTGCAGGTTGAGTTGGCGCAGTTGAAGCATCAGTCCACCCGCTTGGTCGGCAAAGGCAAGTCGATGGACGGCCAGCGCGGCGGCTCGATTGGACTGCGTGGCCCCGGTGAAACGGCACTCGAAACCGACCGACGCCTGATTCGCCTGCGCATTGATGCGCTGGCTAAACGCCTAGAAAAAATCGACGTGCAGCGCACGCAAATGCGCCGTGCCCGCGTTCGTAACGACGTGCCGCGCGTTGCCATCGTCGGTTACACCAACGCCGGTAAGTCCACCTTGTTCAACGCGCTGACCGGCAGCGGCGTGTATGCGGCTGACCAGCTCTTTGCGACGCTGGATCCGACCGTCCGTCGGGTGGAGGGTTTAGTCTGCGGCCCGCTGCTGCTGTCGGACACCGTTGGCTTTGTTCGCGACCTTCCGCACGATCTGGTCGCCGCGTTTCGATCGACGCTTGCCGAAGCCCGCGAAGCCGATCTTCTGCTGCATCTGGTCGATGCCTCGGACCCCGAGCGCGACATGCGCATTGCGGCCGTGAACGAGGTGCTGGAGGAAATTGGTGCTGGAGACGTGCCGCAGTGGCGCGTGTTCAACAAAATTGATGCGCTTGAAGGCGTGCCACCGCGCGTGGAGTTGCGCGAGGGCGAGCCCGGGCAGGCCTGGGTCTCAGCGCGCACCGCTGCTGGGCTGCCGGAGCTTTTAGATGCCATCGGGGCCCATTTTTCCGAAGACCTCATCGTCGGCGAGATGGCGTTCGGCCCCGCCGATGGCCGGCTGCGCGCCCAGCTTCACGCGATCGGCGCCGTGGTGGAGGAGCGCACGACCGACGCGGGCTGGATAACGTCTCTGCGCCTGTCGCGCACAGTGTTGGAGCGTCTTGCCGATGCTCCGGGCGGCCATGTACTTCACGGGCTCTTGCTTTCTGACCCCACCGCCCCGACCTAGAATCACGTATGCCCTGACGCCCGCACCCCGCGGCGTCCCGACGGAGCCCCCATGGCCTGGAATCAACCCGGAAACCGCAACAACGACCCTTGGCGCGGTAAAGATCCGAATCGCGAGGTGCAAGCCTTCGTCGATCGTCTGCGCGGAATGTTTGGCGGCGGCGGTGGTCGCACTGGCGGCAAAGACTTCAATCCTCTGTATTTGATTGGCGGATTGCTGGTTGTTTGGCTGGTCTTCAACTCGTTCAAGCTCATCGATGAGCGCGAGCGCGGCGTCGTGCTGCGCTTCGGCGAATTCGCGCGAATGATGGAGCCCGGTCCGAACTTCAAGCTGCCGTGGCCGATTGAGCGCGTCGTGGTGGTTCAGGCGCAGGAAGTTGCTGCGGTCGAAGACCAGATGCTGGCGCTGACGCGTGACGAAAATCTGGTCGAGATTGGCTACAACGTGCAGTTCCTGATCACCAGTCCGGAGTTGTTTTTGTTTGGCACCCGCGAGCCGCGTGATCTGCTCAAGCAAATCACCGAAAGTGCGGTGCGCGAAGCCATCGGCAACGCCGATCTCGATACCGCGCTCAATAAGCGCAACACCCTCACTCCGAACGTCATCAAGACCGTTCAAGCGGCGCTCGATACTTACGAGACGGGGCTGACGGTCACGCAGCTCGGTCTTCCCGTGGCTGCCCCGCCGGCAGCGGTGAAGCCTGCCTTCGATGACGTGATTGCGGCCGAGCAGGACGCCCAGCGCTTCCAAAACGACGCACGCGCTTACGAGGGTCAAGTGGTTCCGCGGGCTCGCGGTCAGGCGTCGCGCACGCTTGCGGCGGCCAACGGCTACCGCGAAGCCGTCGTGGCGCGCGCCGAAGGTGAGGCCGCTCGTTTCGAGCTGCTGCTGACGGAATACAAGAAAGCGCCGGAAGTGACGCGTAAGCGTCTCTACTTGGAGACCGTGCAGCAGGTGCTGTCGCGCAATCCCCGCGTGCTCGCGGCCTCGGGCGGCAATACGCTGCTCCTACAGCTGCCGCAGGCTTCGGGTGCGGCCCCGACCGGCAACAACGATCTGCTGTCGCGACCGGAGGTTCAGGCCACGGCGGCGGGTCAAGCGGCCAGTAACAACGACGCTCGACCGGCTCGTCCGACGACCCGCGAAACCCGTGAAGGAGGCCGCTAACATGCGCCAGCTCCCGAATATTTTAATTGGCCTCTCGCTGGTGCTCTT
>JBBQIA010000006.1:0-17518 GCA_038324485.1 Lysobacterales bacterium | reverse complement strand
GGTCGCATGCCCGACATCAGCCCGGAGGCAGCGGTGTTTCCTTGCCACGAGCTGCAGGTGGATTCGTCGAAAGCCATCGCTCAGCTGGGCTATCGCGAAACGCCCTTGCCCGAATTAGTGGACGCCACCGTCGACAGTCTGCGCGCCGCTGGCCTGCTGCGCGCCGTCTAAGCGTTAGGCCTCGCTTTTGCCCGCGTGCAGGTCGATCCAATGCTGCAGAGGCGCCGGTCGGCCGAAGTGATAGCCCTGGCCTTGGCGAATGCCCAGCGTCCACAGCGCCGCGCGCTGTTCTTCGGTTTCGATGCCCTCGCTCACTACTTCCAGTTCAAGCGAGCTGGCCATGGCCACGATGGCGCGCACGATCGGGCGTGAGCCGCTGCGCGTATTGCCGCCGCCGTCGAGCGCAACGGCAAAGCTGCGGTCAATCTTCAAACCGTGCAGCGGGAAGTGCTGCAGGTAGGACAGGGCGGAATAGCCGGTGCCGAAGTCGTCCAGCATGATTCGCACGCCGGCGCGATGCAGGGTTTCCAGCGTGGCCCGGGCCAAGTCTTTTTGGTCAATCAGGGCGCCTTCGGTGACTTCCACGCAGACGCGAGAGGGCTTGGCCTGTTGCGCCTCGACCAGTGCCAAGAAGCGTTCGGCGAAGTCGGGCGCCAGCAGATGCCGCGGCGACAGGTTCACCGAGACATAGGCGTGCGCGGGCGTGATGGTGGCGAGGTCGATGAGGGCGCGCGCATACATGCGCCAGTCGATCTCCTCGATCATGCCGGTTTCTTCGGCCAGACTTAGGAAGGCGCCGGGGGCACGCAGCTGGCCGTCGGGACGACGCCAGCGCAGCAGCGCTTCGTAACCCAGGATCGCGCCGTTGGAGACGCTGACGATCGGCTGATAGAAGGGCTCGAACTCGTTGTGCACCATGGCGCGGCGCATTTCGCCTTCCAGCTCAAGCCGCTGCAGCGCCAGATGGCGCAGGTTCTCGTCGAACAGCGCATAGCGTTTTCGGCCGTCCGCTTTCGCCCGATACATCGCCGCATCGGCGTCGCGCAACAGTTCTTCGGGAGACGTGTACTGCGGCTGCGAAATGGCGATGCCGACGCTGGCCGAGCTGTGCAATTCGCGGCCTTCGATCATGAACGGCGTATCCAGCACCTGCATGATGCGTTCGGCCACCATGATGGCGTCGTCCACCGAGCGAATGCCGCTCAGTAGCACGGAAAATTCGTCACCGCCGAGGCGCGCCAGCACATCAGGGCTGCGCACGCATTCGCCGATGCGCTTCGCTGCTTCGCGCAGCACAGCGTCACCGACCAAATGGCCTTCGGAATCGTTGATGACCTTGAAGCGGTCGAGATCGAGAAACAGCACCGCGAACAAATTTTCCGGCTGCGCGCTGTAGCGCGTCATCGCCGATGTGAGGCAGTCCAGCAGGTACTGCCGATTCGGCAGGCCGGTGAGGCTGTCGTGCAGCGCCTGATGCTTCAGCTGGCGCTCAACGCCTTCGCGCGCTGAGATTTGCTGGCGCAGCGTCACGTTTGCCAGCCCCAGCTCGCGCGTGCGCTCGGCCACGCGATGCTCCAAGCCCAAATAGGCGTGACGCAGGGCGAGTCCCGCCCGACGACGGCCAATGGCGGCGGCAATATGGCTGCCGACGAAGCTCATTAGTTCGAGGTCGCGTGAGGTGTACCGCGCTTCCGTCTGATAGCTCTGAACGGCGATGGCGCCCACCGGCGAGTCGTCCAAACGCATCGGTACGCCCATCCACCATGCCGCAGGCTCGCCGCCGCGGGTGATGGCGCCGGCCGCATGCAGTCCGCGCGTCACCGGGTCATTGGCGAGCAGGGGCGCGCCGCCGTGGATGACGTACTCGGTGAGGCCATGGCCGTTTTGGCGCGGTTCGCGCGTGGCCGTTCGTTCGTCCACCGAATACGGAAAGCTCACCGTGTCGGTTTCTTCGTCCCACAGGGCGATGTAAAAATTCTTGGCGTCAATCAAGCCGCCCACGATGCCGTGGACTTCAGCGTAGAACTGCGCGCCGTCATCGTCGGTTTCGTGGCGGCTAGCCAGCGCGGTGATGCGATACAGGGCGGACTGCAGGCGCTCGGCGCGTTCGCGTTCTGCCACCTCGGCCTGCAGCGCCTCCGTGCGTTCTTGTACGCGTTGCTCCAGTTCGAGCGTGGACTGCCGGCGTGCCAACGCAGCACCAATGTGTTCCGCCACGTAAGTCAGCAGCTGTTCGTCAGCCGCCGAATAGCGGTGATCGGGGCTGTAGCTCTGTACCACCACGGCGCCGACGGTTTCCCCGTCGGTGGTCATCGGGACGCCGAGCCAGTCGTTGCTCTCGGGGCCCAGCGACTCTTCGGCAATGCCGATGGCGGCCGAAAGCTGTTTCGACGGTCCACGCAAAGCGCGATTTCGATGAATCACTTCCAGCGTCAAGCTGCCGGGCAGCTCGCTTTCGTGAAACTCAATGTCGCGCTGCACGCCCAGCACGTCTTCGCTGTCGGCGAAGTAGACAAATCGCAGGCTGCGCTTGGCGTTGCTCCAAAGCGCGATAAAAAAGTTCTCCGCATACATCAGGGTGCCGACGATGCGGTGCAGTTCGGCGAACACCTCGTCGGTCGGACGCGAGGAGCTGGCAATCTCTGAAATGGCGAACAGGGCTTGCTGCAGCCGCAGGGCGCTTGCGCCCCGCAGGATTTCCGACTCGAGACGTTCGGCTTCGAGTAGGGAGGCACACAGCGGCCCCAGCGTCTCGCGCAGCATCGACCAATCGGACTCAGAGGGCGCCTGTGCGGCCTGCAGCCGCACTTCGCCGGGCGGACCCATAAACAGGGTGAGCTCGCCGCGCTCAGGCGTCGTGCCGAACGCACCGCCAGGCGACCAACGCAGGCTGACGGCGCCCAAGCCCGGAGCCAAGGCCTGCACATGGACCAGCAGCGCGTCCACACGCGAACCATCGGCGCGATCAGGCACGGAGACGTTTCGGCTGGCGGCTGGGGCAGCGGCACTCATCTTTTGAAGTGTAGCCCCGGTTCGACCCGCGAACCGCGACGCCCGTCGCCGGCTGCATCACTGGTGGCGTCGTATCCTTCCGACATCGATTACTGATGCCCAACGGCCTTTCCCGGAATGACGACCCTTCGCCAACGCCCCCGCCGCCTTCGCCGCGACGATTTTTCGCGTCGTTTAGTGCGCGAAAACCACCTCACCCCGGACGACCTGATCCTGCCGGTCTTCGTCCACGAGCATGCTGGGCGCGAGCCGATCGCCTCGATGCCGGGCGTCGAGCGCGTGTCGATTGACGAGCTGCTGGCGATGGCCGGCGAGGCCGTAGCGCTGGGCATTCCGGCACTGGCCCTGTTTCCGGTGACGGCCCCGGAGGCAAAAAGCCTCGATGCCGCAGAAGCGTGGAATCCTCAAGGTTTAGCCCAGCGCGCCGTGCGTGCCCTGAAGGCGGCCTTCCCGCAGCTTGGCGTGATCACCGACGTGGCCCTCGACCCCTTCACCACGCACGGACAAGACGGCCTCATCGACGACAGCGGCTACGTCTTGAACGACGCCACCGTCGAGGCCTTGGTGAAGCAAGCCCTCAGCCATGCCGAAGCCGGTGCCGACGTGGTGGCGCCCAGCGACATGATGGATGGCCGCATCGGCGCCATTCGCGATGCGCTCGAAGCGGCCGGGCACGTGAACACGCGCATCTTGGCGTACTCGGCGAAGTACGCGAGCAGCTTTTACGGCCCCTTCCGCGACGCCGTCGGCAGCGCCGGGAATCTCGGCAAGGGCAACAAGTTCAGCTATCAGATGGACCCCGCCAACACCGATGAGGCCATTCGCGAAGTGGGCCTTGATCTGGACGAAGGCGCCGACATGGTGATGGTGAAACCGGGCCTGCCCTACCTCGACATCGTGCGCCGGGTGAAAGACGCCTATGGCGCACCGACCTTCGTGTATCAGGTAAGCGGCGAGTACGCGATGCTCAAGGCCGCCGCGCAGAACGGCTGGCTGGACGAGCGAGCCTGTGCGCTGGAAGCCTTGCTGTCGATGAAGCGCGCCGGGGCCGACGCGATTCTGACTTACTTTGCGCTGGACGCCGCGCGCTGGTTGCGCGCAGGCTAATCGCACTAAAAACACGCTTGGAGAGTCGAGATGACTGGACGCTACGCCCTGATTGGCCACCCCGTGGCGCACTCCCTTTCGCCGCGTATTCATGAGGCTTTTGGCGAGTTGCGTGGCATTGCGCTGGATTACGACTTGATCGACGTTGCGCCGGAAGGTTTTGAGGCCGCCGTTGCGGCGTTTACCGAATCCGGCGGCCAAGGTTTGAACGTGACGCTGCCGCATAAGGAAGCCGCACGAGCCCTGTGCGCGACGCTTTCCGAGCGCGCCCGTCGCAGCGGCGCGGTGAACACCTTGATTCGTGGCGTTGGCGGCTGGCACGGCGACAACACCGACGGCGCGGGCTTGGTGCACGACCTGACCGAGCGTCATCGCTTGGACCTGCGCGCGCGAAAAGTGCTGATGCTCGGCGCGGGCGGTGCGGCGCATGGCGTTGCCCCTGCGCTGCTGGATGCCGGCATTGGCACCCTGTGGATCGTGAATCGCAGCCCGGAGCGCGCTGATGCGCTCTCGGACCTGCTCGGCGAACCCTCGCGCGTGCACACCCGCTATTGGGAAGACCTGCCGAACTTGGGCGTCTTCGACATGATCATCAACGCCACCTCGGCGGGGCGTTCGCCGGAAGGTTTGTCGCTGCCGTCCTCCTTGGCCACGGTCCGCACCTTGGCCGTCGATCTGAGTTACGGCGAGGCCGCCATTGCGTTCACCAGCTGGGCGCACGCTCAGCAGTGCGAGACGGTGCTGGATGGGCTGGGCATGCTGGTTGAACAAGCCGCTGAGGCCTTCCGCCTTTGGCATGGTGAAATGCCGGGAACCGACAGCGTCTACGCCATGCTGCGCGCAGAGAACGCGCATCTCTACAGCGCCGAATAGCGCGCAAAAAAACAGCGCGCCGAAACGCGGCGCGCTGCGAATCCGGTGGCGTCGGGCTTAGCCCGGCGGCAGACCGAGATATTGGTCTTTCAGGCGGACGTAGTGCTTGGCCGAGTAATACAGCTGCTCGATTTCGCGGTCGCTCAAGCGCCGCACCGGCTTGGCGGGATTGCCCAGCCATAGCTCGCCAGACTCGACGACTTTACCCGGCGGCACGACGGCGCCCGCGCCGACAAAGCCATGCTGGCGCACCACCGCACCGTCAAGAATCAAGGCCTTCATGCCGATCAGGCAGGCGTCTTCGATGGTGCAGGCGTGGATGCAGGCCGCATGGCCGATGGTGACGTCGGCGCCGATGATCGTCGGGAAGCCATTCGGCTGCGTGTACGGGCCTTCGTGCGTCACATGGATGATCGTGCCGTCTTGCACGTTAGTGCGCGCGCCGATGCGGATGTGATTGACGTCGCCGCGCACCACCACGCCCGGCCACAGCGAGGCGTCGTCGCCCAGCACCACGTCGCCGATCAGGTGCGCGCCTTCATCGACGTAGCAGCGTTCGCCGAGCACCGGCGTTTTGTCGCGGAAAGCGCGGATGGGCATGAGAACTCCTTAAGCAGTGAAGCTCGATTGTAGCGATGGCGAGTGGTGGGGTGGCGCCAACAAGAATCCCGCCTTGCGGCGGGATTCTTGAGTCAGAATTTGTGAATGACGATCACCGTGCGAGCTGCGCGCCACGGTGATCGCTTTGCCGCCATGGCATCACTTCACGTCGAAGCGGTCCGCGTCCATCACCTTGGTCCACGCGGCGACGAAGTCCGAAACGAACTTCGGCTGCGCGTCGTTTTCGGCGTAGACCTCGGCCAGCGCCCGCAGCTGCGAGTTCGAGCCGAACACCAGGTCCACCACGGTGCCGGTCCACTTCACTGCGCCACTCTTGCGGTCGCGGCCTTCCAGCACGTTGGCATTGCCGGCCGAGCGTGCCCACTTCGTGTTCATGTCCAGCAAGTTCACGAAGAAGTCGTTGCTCAGCGTGCCCGGACGCGTGGTGAACACGCCGTGCTTAGCGTCGCCATGGTTCGCACCAATCGCACGCAGACCACCGACCAGCACGGTCATCTGCGGGGCGGTGAGGCCCAACAAATGCGCGCGGTCGATCAGCCATTCCGCCGCATCGCCCTCGGTTTCCTTCGTTGCGAAGTTGCGGAAGCCGTCGGCCTTCGGCTCCAGCCACTCGAAGGACTCGACCTCAGTCGCTTCCTGCGTCGCATCGGTGCGGCCCGGAGTGAACGGCACGGTGATGCTGTGGCCGCCCTTCTTCGCGGCGTCTTCGATCGCGGCGCCGCCGGCCAGCACAATCAAGTCGGCCAAGGACACCTTCTTGCCGCCGCTGGCTTTGGCGTTGAAGTCCTTCTGGATGGTTTCCAGCGCGCCCAGCACCGTGGCCAGTTCGGCCGGGTGGTTGGCTTCCCAATCCTTCTGCGGCGACAGGCGAACGCGCGCACCGTTGGCGCCACCGCGGAAGTCGGTGCCACGGAAGGTCGAGGCCGAAGCCCACGCCACGCGCACCAAAGCCTGCGGCGACACGCCCGAAGCCATGACGCTGGCCTTCAGCGCGGCGATGTCATGCGCATCGACCAAGGCGTGGTCAACGGCCGGCACCGGATCCTGCCAAATCAGCTCTTCTTGCGGCACCAGCTTGCCGAGGTAACGGCTCTTCGGGCCCATGTCGCGGTGCGTCAGCTTGTACCAAGCCTTCGCGTAGGCGTCGTGGAACTCCTGCGGGTTGTTCAAGAAGTGACGCGACACTTTCTCGTAGTCGGCGTCCATGCGCAGGGCCATGTCGGCCGTGGTCATCATCGGCTGATGCGACTTGCTCGGGTCGTGGGCGTCCACCACCGTGCCGGCGCCGCCGCCGTTCTTCGGACGCCACTGGTGCGCGCCGGCCGGGCTCTTGGTGAGCTCCCACTCATAGCCGAACAGCGTTTCCAGATAGCCCATGTCCCACTTCGTCGGGTTCGGCTTCCACGCACCTTCAATGCCGCTGGTGATGGTGTCGCCGCCCTTGCCGGAAGCGTGCTTGCTGATCCAGCCGAAGCCCTGCTCGGCTAGGTCGGCGCCTTCCGGCTCCGGGCCCACCAGCGCGGCGTCACCGGCGCCGTGCGCCTTGCCGAAGGTGTGACCACCGGCGACCAGTGCGACGGTCTCGTAGTCTTTCATCGCCATGCGGGCGAAGGTGTCGCGGATGTCGTAGGCCGAGGCCTGCGGATCGGGCTTGCCGTCCGGACCTTCCGGGTTCACGTAGATCAGGCCCATCTGTACGGCGGCCAGCGGGTTCGACAGGTCGCGCTTGCCGCTGTAGCGACCGTTGGGCTTGTCGCTGGTGGCCAGCCACTCGCTTTCCGGACCCCAGTTGATGTCGCCTTCCGGCTCCCAAATGTCGGGGCGACCGCCGCCAAAGCCAAAGCATTTGAAGCCCATCGAGTCCATCGCCACGTTGCCGGCGAGGATCAGCAGGTCGGCCCACGACAGCTTGTTGCCGTACTTCTGCTTGATCGGCCACAGCAGGCGACGCGCTTTGTCGAGGTTGCCGTTATCCGGCCAGCTATTGAGCGGGGCGAAGCGCTGCGAGCCCGAGCCACCGCCGCCGCGGCCGTCCTGCACGCGATAGGTGCCGGCCGCGTGCCAGGTCATCCGCACGAAGAAGGGGCCGTAGTGACCGTAGTCGGCCGGCCACCATTCCTGCGAGTCGGTCATCAGCGCGGTGAGGTCTTTCACCACGGCGTCGAGGTCGAGGGTCTTGAAGGCTTTGGCGTAGTCGAACTCGCCCAGCGGATTCGACTTGGTGTCGTTCTGGTGGAGGATCCGCACGTTCAGCTGGTTGGGCCACCAGTCACCGTTGGACGGGCCGCCGGCGCGGGTGTGGGCGGGGGCGCTGGATTGGAAGGGGCATTGGGCTTCAGCAGTCACGAGGAATCTCCTGTGAGGGGGTATCGGCGGCGGAATGCCGGAGAGAACTCCACCCTACGCCCCCCGAGTCATATGAGGAAGTGGATTGTTTGACTTGAAGTGATAGGCAAAAACTATCAACGCTGCATCCTCAGCGCGCGTCTTTCACCACCACGCCGCCCTTCATCACGAAGGGCACCTGCTCCAGCAGGGTGACGTCTTGCGTCGGGTCGCCGGGCACGGCGATCAGGTCGGCAAAGCGACCGGTTTCAATGACGCCCACGTCCTCGTGCTTCATGGCCGCGGCAGCGTTGATGGTCGCGGCTTGGATGGCTTCGGCGGGGGTCATGCCGTAGCGCACCATCACGGCAAACTGGCCGGCGTTGTCGCCATGCGGATAAATGCCGGCGTCGGTGCCGAAGACCATGCGCACGCCGGCCTCGTGGGCGCGCTTGAAGTTTTGCCGCTGCACTTCGGCGATCTCGCGGTCTTTGCGCAGGTTGTCTTCCAGCACGCCGTTCTTCGGCCCCTCGGCCTGCGTGTAGTCGGTGTTGTAGATGTCCATCGACAGCCACGCGCCTTTTTCTTTTGCCAAGCGGATGCCTTCGTCGTCGATCAGGCTGGCGTGCTCGATGGTGTCCACGCCGGCGCGGATGGCCTCGCGAATGCCGGACGCACCGTGCGCATGCGCGGCCACGGTCAGCCCCCACTGATGGGCCTCGTCGACCACCGCCTGCATTTCTTCGAAGCGCATTTGCTGCTGGCCGGGTTCGGTATTGCGCGAAAACACGCCGCCGGTGGCGCAAATCTTGATGACTTGCGCGCCGTACTTGCGCAGCTCGCGCACGCGCTGGCGGCCCTGCTCGGGGCTATCGGCGTTGTACGGACTGGCCTGCCCCATTGAGGGCGGGACGTAGGTGCTGTCGCAGTGGCCGCCGGTGGCGCCGAAGGCAAAGGCCGCGGTCATGATTCGCGGACCAGACACCTTGCCCGCATCGATGGCTTGTCGCAGGCCCACGTCGTTCCACGCGTCGGCACCGAGGGTGCGAATGCTGGTGAAGCCCGCTTCCAAGGTGCGCTGCGCGTTGGGCACCGCAATCATCGACCAGAAGCGGTCGTTGAACTGCAGTCCGGTGTAGCCGCCGTAAGTCGGATCACTGTCGATGTGCACGTGCATGTCGATCAGGCCGGGCAGCAGGGTCATGTCGCCTAGGCTCATGCGCGCGGCGTTGGCCGGTGCGTCGACACGCTGCGCGCCGGAGGCCAGCGCGGCAATGCGGCCGTCCACCACCAGAACCTCGACGCCGTCGCGGACGCGACCGGCACGAGCATCAAACCAGCGCGCGGCGCTGACCACGGTAGCGGCCGGGGCGCTGCTTACGCCGTCCGCGGCGCGGAGGGTCGTGGGTAGGGCAAAAGCCGCGGCAGCAGACAGCGCCAGCGAAAGGCAGGCAAGGCGGGGTGAGGGCATGGATGGGGTCTCGTTGTGAGGGCCGCGAACGCAGCCAAAGGAAGGGTGCGCCTACGCGGCCTGCATGGCCGGCGTCGCCGGGGCCGCCACGCGGTTTCGGCCGTCGTTTTTGGCGTGGTAGAGGCTGCGGTCGCTGGCGGCCAAAAGTGGGTTGAGCGCATAGCCGCAGGTGTCTGCATCGGCGACGCCAAAGCTGGCCGTTACGTTCAAAAGTTGGCCGTCGTCCAATGCAGTTTGCGCGGCCACGATGGCTTTTCGGCAGGCGTCGGCATGGGCGTGGGCCTGCTCGGGCGTGGCGCCCTCCAGCAGCAGGGCAAATTCTTCGCCACCCATGCGGCCGACCGTGCTGCGCAGGCCCGCCTCGGCCTGCACGCTGCGCACGGCCGCGCTGACGCTGCGCAGCACGGCGTCGCCGGCCAGATGGCCGTGACGGTCGTTGACGGCCTTGAAGTGGTCGAGGTCGAAGCTGATCAGCGCCGCGCGCCGACCGTCTGTGGCAGCACGGGCCAGAGCGCTTGTCGCTAGCGCCGCAAAGTGCGCACGGTTGGCAAAGCCGGTGAGTGCATCGGTTTGCGACAGCGCGCGGAATCGGCGCTCTTGGCGGATCAAGCGGACCGTCCACACGGCCGCGCCTAGCACGCCGCCACCCAACAGCAGGGCCAGCAGCAGGGCATTGCGCGATTCGGCTTGGGCCGCCTGCGCCTGCAGGGCGAGCACGCGGTTGCGCTCGCCGGTCAGGACCAGCTGCTGCTCGCTTTCCAGGACCTCGTGCTGCACGGTGCGGAAGGCCAGTTCTTTGATGCGCGCCTCTTCGGCCAAGGCTTGGCTGGCGGCCACGTGGCGCTGCAAATGGCCGAGCGCGGCTTGGCTGTCGCCCGCGCGCCGCGCCAGTTCGTACAGCACCTTCTCGGCCATCATCACCGGCAGGCCGGTGGGCAGGTCTTTGCCCAAGCGCAGGGCCTCGCGGGCCTGCTTGCCTGCCATGACGTAGCGCTCGTCGGCCAGCAGTAGTTCGGCGTCGAGCGCGTAGGCCTCGGCCACAAGGCGCGGGTAGCGCGTGCTTTCAATGGCGCCGAAGCGGCGCTCCAACAGGCTGAGGGCTTCCTTCAGCTGGCCGCGCTGGCGCAGGAAGCGCACTTCGGTGATGGGTAAAAAGCCGTCGACGCCGACGCGGTTTTCGGCCGAGCGACATAGGGCGGCCGCCGCGGTGAAATCGTCCGTGCGCTGGCTGGAGTCTTTCAAGTCGAGCCGCGCCATTTCCTGAACCACGCTCGCCGCACAGTCGTTTTGGACCGTGGCGGCGTCGTCCAGCACCCGCTTCGCGTACTCAATGGCCAAAGCGTGCTGGCCGAGTTCTTGATAGAAGGTGGCTGCCACGCCCCATAGCCGCTGCTGTTCTTCCTCCATCCCGGGCAGGGCCTTGGGGTGGGCTTTAAGCAGGGTGCTCAGCAGGCGTAGACCGTCTTCAAAGTCGCGGGTGCCGGCCTGCATGTTCACCACAAAACTGCCGGCCCGCAGGCGCAGGGCGGGGTCTTCGGCGGTCTCGGCTAAGGGCTTCGCCAAGGCAATGGCGTCGGCAAAGCGGCCCTCGAAAGTGGCCCGGTTAGCGCGCAAAAACTCCAGAAACTCGCGCTGCGCCACGGTAGTGGGGGCGGGCAGGCTTTCTAGCGAGCGCGCCTGCGCCACAAAGGCCTGCGGGTCGCGGGTGCGCAGCGCATCCAAGCGCTGCATTTCCTGCTGCAGTTCGGGGTCGGTGCCGTCTTGTGGCTCATCCGCGCCGGCGGCCGGGCCCGTCAGGGCCAAGCCAAGCACCAGCAGCGGCGCAAGCCAGGGGCGCATGAGCCTTAGGTGGACTCGCGGTCGGGCGGGCTGTCCGGCTGCGGGTCTTCCGGCTCGTGATCAGGCGCGTCGTCCGGGCAGTCTTCGCCGGGCACCGGCTTCTCATCCGGCGCCCAAACCATGCACCACATCGCCGCTTCCACTCCGTAGGCCCGCAGCAGGGCGTCGACGTCGCGGCCCATCAGGGCCTCGCGCACCGGTGCGTCCACGGACAGTGCGGCCACGCGCGCCTCGAATTCGGCCGCGCAGGGCTGGCGTCCCAAGGCGTCAAGAAAGGCGATCAACGGGGTGGTCATGGCGGGTGGGGCATCCAAAAAATCGTGAACGGATGCTAACCCCAAATACCGTCACCTGCTTAAGGCGCGTCGGGTTCGGGTTCTAGAGGTCGCGCCGGCGGAATGGCCAAGGTGCTGTGCATGTGCAGGCTGGCGTGGGCCAAGGCCGACAGCGGCAGCGTCTCGACGCGCGGCTTGCCGATGGGCAGGGTGGCGGCTTCGTAGATGGTGACGGGGTGGTCGGCGGGGTAGTCGCGCAAGAGGCGGTCGACCAAACGCTGGCGCTGCGACGTGCTGCTGGCGCGCACGGCATAGGTGCGGTCGCCGGCTAAGCCAATCTGCCACAGCACCAGCCACGCGCTGGTGTCGATGACGCGGCGATAGAACAGCAGCTGGCTGGCCTCGAAGTGCGCGCAGCCGACGCGGCCGGGGTCGAATCCGAGGTCGGCGTACAGGCAGTCTTCGGCGGAAATGCCGGGGTCCATGCGGGCGGCGTAGCCGGCCTCGCGGGCTTCGGCGATGGCCGCGTGTGGCACCTGCGCAAAGACGCCCGGGTGGCCGTAAAACGCGCCGACCACGCGCCGGCCGGCGCGCACTTCGGCCAGCATGGCGGCGGCCATGTCGCGGTAGGTGTTTTGACGCGGCTTGCCTTCGGCATACAGGCCCTGAAGGCTGCGCACGTCAGGGTGCATGGCGCGGACCCAATGTTCGACCAGCGCGTCGCTGGCGGCCACAAAAACCACGTCGGCGGCTTCGATCCAGCCGCGAGCGCGCGGGGTGAGGTGCGCGCCCAGCATCATGCCCAGCCCCACGCAGGTCAGCTCGCCGCGATGGCTGGCCCAGGCGCAGGGCAGCGGCGCATCGGGCGCTGCGTCGATGCGATGAAAGCCGACGCGCTGCATGAGGGCGGCGGCGCCCTCGTGGTCCTCGGCGTGGTGGCAGGTGAGCGTGGCGACTTTCGCGGTCTCAAAGGCCCACGCGCGCGCAGCGGGAATCGCTCGGCTGGCGACCCCGCGCGCCTGCCACTTGGGCCATAGCAATACGCCGAGTTCGGCACGGCCGCTGGTCCAAGATTCGCTTCGCAGGCTGAGGCCCAAAAGGCCAATGACTTCGCCTTCGTGTTCGATCACCCAGTGCCGAAACCGGCCATCGTCATCGAGCTGATGCTCGAGCACCGTCTCGGCGGCTCGGTTGGCGCGGCCGACCCCCATCGTTGGGCCTACCGCCTGCATCACCGCCTCATTGGTGAACAGCGCGACGTACAGCGCCCGGTCGCCTTCGGCAAACGGGCGCAGGGCATATGGTGGCGCAAGGAGGGCGGCTGGACGAAGCGCGTTCTGCATGCGCGCAGTGTGCCGCCTGCACGTTGCTGCGCGCGATTTAGTGCCGGGGCAAGTCGAAGACCAGCACTTCGGCGCCGTCGCCGGCTTCGATGAGCACGTCGGACTCGTCGATGAACTTCAGCGCGTCGCCGGCGCGCAGCAGGTGGTCGTTGACCTTGGCCGTGCCGCGGGCCAAATGCACGTAGCCCAAGCGTCCCGCAGCCAGCGACAGGTGCGCGCTCTCGTCGCCGTCAAACAGCCCGGCGTACAGGGTGGCGTCTTGCTGCACGCGCACCGAACCCTCGGAACCGTCGGGGCTCATGACCCGCCGCAGGCGGCCGCGCTTTTCTTCGGCGCCGAACATCTTCTGCTCGTAGCCCGGAGGGATGCCCGCGCGGTTAGGCAGTAGCCAGATCTGCAAGAAATGCGTCTCGCCGTCTTGCCGATGATTAAATTCGGAATGCGTCACGCCGGTGCCCGCGCTCATGCGCTGCACTTCGCCGGGCACGATGCTGGCCCGATTGCCCATGGAATCTTCGTGCGCCAGAGCGCCGTCCAGCACATAGCTGACGATCTCCATATCGCGATGACCGTGCTTGCCAAAACCCGTGCCGCCCGCGATGCGGTCTTCGTTGATCACGCGCAGAGGGCCAAATTGAACGTGCTGCGCATCGTGGTAGTCGGCAAAGGAAAAGCTGTGCGCACTTTTTAGCCAGCCGTGGTTGGCGTGGCCGCGGTCTTTGCCAAGACGGGGGATGATCATTGCGAAGCCTCAAGACGGAGATTGGCGATACCGAACGAGGCTTCATGTTGTGCGCACGGTGCGGTGATGGCAGCCCCTGCCCTGCAACGGAATGTCGCCTTAGCGCGACGATCGATACTTAAGCCTGCGGGGGCGCCAAGAGTTCGCGGGCGCTGAGCGCGCCGTCGCCGTCGGCGTCTTGGCGTTTGAACTGACGGCGCAGGCGCGCCTCGTGTTCGGCCAGCGTTAGCGGCTTGGCGCCGGGCGGGAGTTCGCTGCCGGAAAGCAGGCCGTCGGCATTGCTGTCGCGCACGCGAAAACCCAGCGCCAGATAATCGAGGTATTCCTGCTCCACCACGCGGCCGTCGCCGTTGCTGTCGAAGCGCTGCATCAACTCGCCGGTGCCTCGGGCGTAGTCGCTTTGCGCAAGAGTGCGCGGCGCGGCCAGCGCGAGGGCAAGCAGCAATCCGGACAACAAAGCGAACGTGGCGATGCGCGACGTGTTCATGCTGCGGCGTCCGTGTTGACGGGCACGACCACGGCGGCGGCCACGCGATTTCGGCCCGCATGTTTGGCGCGGTATAGGGCCTGATCGGCGTTGGCCAGCAGGTCGCGCAGGCGGTAGCCAGCGGCCACGGTGGAGACCACGCCAAAGCTGGACGTCACCGACATGGCCGACTCGCCGTCGAGCGCGGTGGCGCGCACCTCGGCGATGCGTGCCCGGCAGCGTTCGGCAAAGGCGAGGCCTTCGTCCAAGCCGCTACGCGGCAGCAGGATGGCGAACTCCTCGCCGCCCATGCGTCCGAAGTGCAGGCCCGGTGATTCGAGCTGCAGAAACGCCTCGCCCACCGCCGTGAGCAGGCGGTCGCCGGACAGGTGGCCAAAGCGTGAGTTGATCGCGGAAAAATGATCGAGGTCGATGAGCAGCAGGGCCATGGGCTGGGCAAGGCGCTCGGCTTTGGCGAGCGCAGCGCTGGCTTTTTGCGTGAAGTGCGCACGCGCCCACAGCCCGGTCAGGCTGTCGACCTGCGTCAGCGCCCGGTAGCGATGACGCTGGCGACGTGCACGCAGCGCCCAGAGAGCGAGACCCAGCAGCATCAAGCCCAGCGGCGCAAACAGCCACCTGAGGCCCTGCACCATTCGGCCCGCAGCGCTGGTGCTTTCGCCCAACGATGTGTTGCGTTCTTGCAAAACCGCCAAGGCTTGCTGACGAGCGATGGCCTCACCGCGGCCCGACTGGTATGCCGACTGAAGCTGGCGCACCTCTTCGGCGTACGCGCGTTCGGCCGCCACCACCGCCTGAAGTTCGCCCAAGGCGCGGGTGCTGTCGCCGCGGGCGAGGGCCAGTTCGTAGCGCGTGCGTCGCGCCATCAGCAAGGGCAGGCCGGTGGGTAGGCTGGCGCTTAAGGCGAGCGCCGCGCTGGCTTCAGCCTCGGCGCCCGCCAAGTCGCCACGGCGTCGCAGGGCCTCGGCCAGCAGGGCGTGGGCCTCGGCGCGCAGGCGCGGGTAGCCGGTGGCGGTGATCGCTGGCAGGCGTTCGGCCAGCAGAGCGATGGCTTCGTCCTCGCGACCGGCGTTGGAAAGCCAGCGCGCCTCCGCCACATCGACTTGGCCGCGCAGCAGATCGCCGCCGGCGACATTGCACAGCGCCACCGCTTCGGCAAAGCGGGCGTCGCTGCGCGGAGCCTTGGGCGAAGGGGGGCGCGCTTCAATGACCTGCAGATTGGCGATGCAGCGTTCAACCGGCGTCGGCGCCGAGGCCAGCACGCGCTCGGCAAACTCGATTGCCAGTTCGTCCTGCGAGAGCTGGGTGTAAAAAATGGCCGCCACGGTATCGACGTAGCGGCGCATCGCTGGGTCATCAACGTCGGCGGCCTGCCGCTGCAGGGTTTCTAGCTGCTGCTGGCCGTCGACGAAATCGCGGGTGGCGGCCAGCATTTGCACGAGCATGCCGCTGGCCCGCAGCCGCAGCGATGGCGATGCCGCCGTCGTCGACAGCGGCAGGGCCAGATGCCGGGACTCGTCGAAACGCCCTTCCAGCGCCAGCGCCTGAGCCTGCAGCAGTTGCAGGGTGTCGCGGGTGAGCGGGTCGGCGGGCGGCGGCGCGTCAGACAGCTGCTGCACGGCCTCCACGAAGGCGATCGGCTGCGCCAAGCGCTGCTCTTCGAGCGCCTGCAGCGCGCCTAGGGTCGGCGCGACCGGGCTGGGTGGCGTATTGGCCGAAAGCGCTCCGGCACAAAAGAGAAGCGCCACGAGCTCGCGCACCCGATGCTTTTTGCACCGCGAGGTCACGGCTTCAGTGCGCCGAAAGCAGGCGCCGAATGGCTGCGATTTCGGCCACCTTGTTTAGCGGCGTAAAGCGCCGCGTCGGCTGCGGCAATCCAGTCCTCGCGCGTGTCCATGCTGGAATCCACCTGGGCATAGCCAATGCTGACGGTGACGGCCAAGCCACCGCGGCCGGTTAGGCCGAGTGCGGCCATCGCTTGGCGCAGCCGCTCGGCAAGGTCGCCCACGCTGCCGCCGGTGGCGTCGGTGAGCACGGCGCCAAATTCATCGCCCCCCAAGCGGCCGCAGGTGTCGGTGTCGCGCAGGGTGCGTTTCAGCACGTCGCCGATGGCCTTCAGTGCTTCATCGCCGGCGCCGTGGCCGAAGGTGTCGTTCAAACCCTTAAAGCGATCCACGTCGATCATCATGAAACTGGCGCGATAGCCGCTGCGCCGAAAGCGGCGGAATTCGTGCTCGGTGGCTTCCATGAGGGCGCGGCGGTTGGACAAGCCAGTGAGCGGGTCAGTGCGGCTGAGTTGCTCCAGCGCTTCGCTTTGACGACGAACGCGCTGCGAGAGGCTGTGTGCCGCGAGTGCGATAGCCGCCGGGTAGGCGATAAGCAGGGGCAGGGTGGCGAGCACCACCGTCATCGAACTCTCGGGCTGGAAGGCAAAACCGTTCAGCGCACCGATGCCCAGGGCCGCCAGCGAGAAGAGGCCAAAGCAGGGGAGACCGAGCCGCAAGCCGCCAAACACCAGCTTGTCCATCAGCAACAGCGAGCCCAGCACCACCGAGGGCACCACGTTGAACTGCATCAGGGCCACCCAAACGCCGCCCATGAAGGAGTCCACAGCGAGATTTCGGCGCTCGATTTTTAACGGATCGGCATTCTGCAGCGATAGCCGGTGTGCGACCCACGGCCAAGCCAAACCATTGGCCAAGGCCAGCGCCCACATGATCCACGGCGCGTCGAGCTCATGCATGACCGCCAGCAGCGGGAGCATGCCGAGGCCAAGGCCCACGGCGCGCATCTGTGCCACGGATTTGAAGAGCTTGCGCTGGCGGGGTTCGGGAGGCGTGTCCATCGTGATCGCGGCCGAATTGACGAGGGTACGGCCTACACTCGTCGTGCGTCCAACTTGCCCATTCCGAATGCCTGAACTGCCCGAAGTAGAAACCACGCGCCGCGGCCTAGCCCCGCACCTCGAAGGCCGCCGGGTGACCGGCGTTTTGCTGCGCCGTCCCGACCTGCGCTGGCCGATTCCGGAGGCGGTGGCGGCGGTCCTTCCTGGCCAGCGCATTACGGCTGTGCGCCGTCGGGCGAAGTACCTGCTGACCGACACCGAGGCCGGTAGCGCCCTGTGGCACCTGGGCATGAGCGGGGTCATGCGCGTGCTGCCCGCCGACGCCCCGGTGGGCCGCCACGATCATGTGGATGTGGGCTTGGACGACGGTCGCGTGCTGCGGTTTACCGACCCGCGCCGCTTCGGCTGCCTGCTCTGGCAGGCCCCCGGCGAAACCCATCCGCTGCTCGCGGGCCTCGGCCCCGAGCCGCTGTCGGAGGATTTTTCAGCGGCGACGCTGTTTGTGGCCTCGCGCGGTAAGACGGCCAGCATTAAGACGTTTTTGATGGACCAAGCCGTGGTGGTGGGCGTGGGCAACATCT
>JBBQIA010000005.1:0-19661 GCA_038324485.1 Lysobacterales bacterium | reverse complement strand
CGGTCAAGACGGTGACGCCGGATCACCGAGCCAATGACTGCATGCAGATGATGAACGACCACCGCTTTCGCCATCTCCCGGTGGTGGACGACGGCGTTCTGCTCGGCGTCATCTCAATCGGCGACTTGCTGAAAACCGTGATTGCGGAGCAGCAGCAAGAGATTGGGCAGCTTCAGGCGTATATCGCGAGCTGATTGAGGGTCGCGGCAGGGGCGATGGCGCCCAAAGCGCCACCGCCCGCATGACTGCCTTAGAAGCTGCGGTCGCCACCCAGCACGCTGCCTAAACCGCCGAGTACCGAGCCTTCATCGCGGCCCGGTTTCAGCGCGGCCTGCATCATTCGGCCCGCAAGGCGCGAGAACGGCAAAGACTGGATCCACACCTTGCCGGGGCCGGTGAGCGTGGCCATAAACACGCCTTCGCCGCCAAACAGCATCGACTTCACCGAGCCCACGCTTTTGATGTCGAAGTTAACGGTGTCGGTGTAGGCCACCACGCAGCCGGTGTCGACGTCGAGTCGTTCGCCGGGGCTGAGCTGGCGCTCCATGATGGTGCCGCCGGCGTGCACGAAGACGAGGCCGTCGCCTTCCAGCTTTTGCATGATGAAACCTTCGCCGCCGAACAGCGCGGTCATGACCTTGCGCTGGAAGTGCATGCCGATGCTGACGCCGCGCGCAGCGGCGAGGAAGCTGTCTTTCTGGCAAATGATGCGGCCGCCGTAGTTCGACAGCGTCATCGGCACGATGGTGCCGGGATAAGGCGCGGCGAACGCCACCTTGGCCTTGCCGCTGCCGCCCGAATGGGTGAACACGGTGGTGAACAGCGACTCGCCGGTGACGAGGCGCTTGCCCGCGCCCATAAGCTTGTCCATGAAGCCACCGCTGCCGCCGGTGCCGCCACCTCGGCCGTCGCCGAACACGGTTTCCATGTTGACGACGGCGTCCTTGTACATCATCGCGCCGGCTTCGGCGACGGCGGACTCGCCGGGGTCGAGTTCGACTTCCACGAACTGCATGTCCTCGCCGTAAATCTTGTAGTCGATGACGTCGGCGCGCTGTCCACCGACCTGCGCCGGGGGCGGCGGCGTCATGACGTTGCCGGCGACCGACTCGGCGCGCAGTTCGGCGCAGGCCGCAATCGGCATCCACTCGGCAAAGCCGGCCCGCCAGCAGTGGCCTCGGGGCATGCGCGCGGCCTGCGCTTGCGCGGTGGCGGTATCGAAGGGGCCGATTTGCTGGCCGTTGTCGCTGAGGTACCACTGGTGCATGGGGAACTCCGGGGGAGGTGTGAGGGTAGGGACTGACTTACAGGCCGAGCTCTTGGTGCAGCTGTTCGCGTGCGGCGGCGTCGAGGCCGAGGCGCTGCGCCAAATCGTCGAGGTAGCGCACTTCGAGCTCGGTGTCGCGGCCGATGGCAATCACCGACGCGACGTAAACCGGCTCGCGCTGCGGCGGACGCGTGCGTGCCACCAGCTGCGCCACGTTGAGAGGAGCCGCCAGTTCGCCTTCAAGCGCTTCAATGTCTTCGGCATCTAGGCCGGCGTCTTGGGCACTGCCGAGAATGCGGGTGCGTTCATCGGCGTCAATCAGGCCGTCGGCGTGGGCCGCGCAAATCATGGCGCGCAGCAGGTGCATGGCGTCTTCCGCCTGCGCGGCGGGCGGCGCTGGCGGCGCGATGGATGGCGCTTGGCCCGGCGGCGGCGGCGGGGGCGTCATGCCGACGGCCGGTTGAGGCGTTGCGTGGCCGGATGCAGCCGGCCCCGACGAGGTCTTGTAGTGCTCATAGGCAGCAATCGCGAGGCCGAGGGCACCCATGCCGATCTTCGCCTTGGTGGCGGTGGACATACCGCGACCGGCACTGCGTCCGCCGCCCATGGCCCCGCCGAGCAGGCCACCGAGACCGCCGCCTGCGCCGCTACCGCCGAGCAGGCCACCCAAGCCGCCGCCTGCACCACTGCCGCCCAGCATCCCGCCGAGGCCGCTGCTGCCGTAGCTCGACTTGTGCTTGCGCTGCTTGCCGCCGAGCGATCCGCTCAGCGCTTGACCCATCACCTGCTTGAGCAATCGTTCGGCATTGAACATGAGGCGTCCATTTTTTGCGGGGAGAGGAGCGCGCATCATGCCAAACGAAGGTTAATCCGCCGTCAGTGGCAGGGTGGGCCTCCGGCAGCCGGGGCCCGGTGGGTGGCTGTGGCACACTTCTCGAATTCGATTGACCCGATTCGGGACGCCGCTGCCTGATGGCCGACAGCACTGACAGCCACGCGCCGCGCACGCCATTTCAAGCGTGGCGCGCACTGTTGTGGTCGATGCACGGACTGTCCGCAGCGTGGCGTTTGGAGAGCAGCTTTCGGCTGGAGGTCTACCTCTTCATCGTGCTCGCGCCACTCGGCTTTTATTTGGGCGACGGCGGCGTTGAGCGCGCGATCTTGATCGGCTGCCTGATGCTGGTGTTGATTGTTGAGGTTCTGAACTCAGCGCTTGAAGCCGTGGTCGATCGCTTCGGCAGCGAATGGCATGCATTGGCCAAGCGTGCGAAGGACATGGGATCGGCCGCGGTGTTTCTGTGCGACATCAACGTACTGCTCTGCTGGGGCCTGATCTTGGTTCCGCGTTACCTCTAGCCGCGTTGCGGCCTCAACGAAGGTTCTGATGATCGAATTTTTTAGCAGCCCCGAACTCTGGATCGCCCTGCTGACGCTGGTGACTCTGGAAATCGTGCTGGGCGTCGACAACCTCGTTTTCATTTCGATAGCCGTGAGCAAGCTGCCCCCGAATCAGCGGCCTCGGGCGCGAAAGTTTGGGCTGGCCTTGGCTTGCGTTACGCGGATCGGATTGCTGCTGACGCTGGCATGGATTGCCAGCATGGATCAGGCGCTTTTTAGCCTATTCGGGCACGACTTTTCCATTCGCGATGTGGTGCTGATCGGCGGCGGCCTGTTCCTCTTGGTGAAGGGAACGATGGAGATTCACGATTCCGTCGAGGGTGCTGGCGATGAAGAAAGCATCGACACTAAGCCCTCGGCGGTGTTTGGATGGGTGATCGCGCAGATCGCGGTCATCGACATCGTGTTTTCGCTGGACTCGGTGATTACCGCGGTTGGCATGGTGCCGGCGGATCAGACCGGCATTATGGTGACGGCGATTATCATCGCCGTTGCCGTGATGATTTTGGCCTCAAACCCCATCGGCGACTTTATTGATCGGCATCCGACGGTGAAGATGCTGGCTCTAACGTTTCTAATTCTTGTCGGTGCGGCCTTGGTGGCCGACGGCTTCGGGTATCACGTGCCGCGCGGATTCTTGTATTTCGCGATGGCGTTTTCTGGATTGGTGGAGGGCTTGAACATGCTGGTGCGGTATCGGCGCGACAAACAAGTAGCGCGTAAGAGATTGGCGCCGTGAGCGCGACTCCGCTAATTCTTCGCAAAGGCGAGGAGCGCCGTCTCCGTGCTGGGCACCTGTGGGTGTTTAGCAACGAGGTGGACGTGGGTCGAACCCCGCTGACTGCGCTGCAGCCGGGTCAAGAGGTCTCGATCCTCGACCACGGCGGCAAGGAGTTGGGCAGCGGCTATGCACACCCGAACACGCTGATCGCGGCGCGCTTGGTTGATCGCTCGGGGCATGCGCTGGACCGATCGCTGTTTGTGCATCGATTGAACGTAGCGCTTGCGCTGCGCGAGCGTCGTTACGCCGATCCCTACTACCGCTTGGTGTTTGGCGAGAGCGACGGCCTGCCCGGCCTGACGGTGGACCGTTTCGGCGACGTGCTGGTGGCGCAGGCCACAACGGCCGGCATGGACCGTCATCAAGAGGCCATCACCGACGCGCTCGACAAGGTGCTCAAGCCGCGAAGCATCGTCTGGAAGAACGACAGCAGCGCGCGGGCCATCGAAGGCTTAAGCGACGAGGTGCGCGTTGTGGGCATGCCCATTGACGGCCCGGTGACTGTAAAAGAGGGCGCACTGCAGTTTTCGGCCGATGTGTTGGAAGGCCAGAAAACCGGGTGGTTCTATGACCAGCGCAGCAATCGTGATCGCCTGGCGCCGTGGGTGGCCGGGGCGACCGTGCTGGATCTTTTCAGCTTTGCCGGAGCTTGGGGTTTGCGTGCGCTGGCCGATGGCGCGGCGCGTGCCGATTGCGTGGACTCGTCAGCGCGCGCAATCGCCGCCGTGCGCGCAAACGCCGAGCGAAACGGGCTGGCTGATCGCGTCGAGGCGCATGCCGCAGACGCCTTCGACTTTTTGAAGGCGGCACGTGCAGAACGTCGGCGTTGGGACATCGTGATTGTCGACCCGCCAGCCTTCGTGAAACGCAAAAAAGATTTCAAAGAAGGTGCTTTGGCCTATCGGCGCATCTTTGAAGCGGCGATGCAGGTGTTGTCGAAAGACGGCTTGCTGGTGGCATGTTCGTGCAGCCATCACTTTCCTCGCGCCCTGCTGGTGGACACGGTGCAGGCCGGCGCGCGGCATTTGGATCGGCATGCGCAGTTGCTTGAATCGTTGGCGCAGGGGCCAGATCATCCAATCCATCCCGCGATTCCCGAGACCGATTACTTGAAAGGCGCGATCTTCCGCGTGCTGCCGGCCTAGTGAACGACCCCTCGGCGCCCCGCATCGTGCTTCCGCCGCCGGCATTCGAGTCGGCGCTGAAGGCTGTGCATCGCGTGGCCCAAGAGGACAGTGCCGATGTGTTGGGTCGAATTTTAGAATCTACTTGCGAAACCCTCGGCGTCGCCCGCGCGTCGCTGTGGGCCCTGCGGCCGGGGCGCAAGCAGATCGTGTGCCGACTGATGTTTGCGCACGGGCAGGGCCTCAGCCAACCGAACACCGAATTGCCGTATGACGCGGCACCGGCCTACTTTCAGGCGATCGAAGGACTGTTGGTGCTGTCGGCCGATGATGCTGTCCACGATCCGCGCACTCGCGAATTGGCCGAGTCCTATCTGCGGCCGCTTGGCATTGGCGCCATTCTTGACGTGCCCATTTGCGAGTTCGGTGAGATCGCGGGCGTGTTGTGCTTAGAACACATCGGGCCGCCGCGCCACTGGACGAGCGCGGAGCGCCTCTACGTGGCCTCGCTGAGCGGCATTCTGTCGCAGCGCCATGATCGTTTGCGCATGGCGGCCGCGGAAGACGAGCGTCGGCATGCGCTGTTGTTTGATGCTGCCACTGGCTTGGCGGGGCGGAGTTTATTTGTTGATCGTCTGGCGCGCGCCGTGGAAGAGCTTCCTGCCGGGCATGACTTAGCGGTCTTGGCCTTGGACATCGAGCGTCTTCGCAGTCTGTCGCATCGCTACGGCGGTGACTTTGCCGACAGCGTCATGGCCGAGGCCGCGGCGCGCATTGGTCAGGTGCTACCGTTGGCGCGCTGCGGGCGTATCGCCGACGACACCTTCGCGCTATGGGTTTCTGGTGAGCGAGCGCAGGGCATGGCCACGCGCATGGCCGCGCGACTTCAGCGCGCTTTGTCGGTGCCGATGGTGGCTCCCGACGGCGACAACGTGGAGTTCAGTACGGCGGTGGGCATCGTGCCGGGCGCGCGCGCCGAACCGGACGCGGATCGCCTCTTGCGTGACGCGCTGACGGCGGCGTTCGCGGCGGCACGCAAAGGCCGTGGCCGCACCGAAGTGGTCTGGCCGGAAGTGCGCAACGAACTGCAGACCTCGCTGGAGCTGGAGCGCGACGTTCGGCGTGCTGCCGATACGCGCGAGTTCACCTTCAAATTGCAGCCTCTGGTGAATTTACGCAGCGGCAAAGTAGTGGGCGCCGAGGCGCTGATGCGTTGGCCGCGTGGTGATCACGAGGTGTCGCCGGCAGATTTCATTCCTTTGCTGGAGGACAGTGGACTGGTCGGCCAAGTGCATATGGCCCTTCTGCGCGACTTGTTTGCATGGGCGCGCGACATCGACCTGCTGGGGCGTCATCCTGGCTTTCAGCTGCATGTGAACTTTTCGCCCGTGCAGCTCCAGGCGCCGGTCTTTGTCGAAGAATTGCGCGACACGGCTCGCGCCTACGGCGTCGAAGGCCTGCTGATCTGCGAGATCACGGAGAACACGCTGTTCTCGCGCGGTGACGACGCGAAAAAAACGTTGGGCTATCTCGCTGGCATGGGCATTCCAGTGACGCTGGATGATTTCGGCACGGGCTTTGCGTCCCTGACCCACCTCATCGATTTACCGCTTCATGGCTTAAAGATCGACCGCAGTTTTTGCCTGCGCTGCACCGAAGACGACAAAGCGAAAGCGGTTGTTGGCGGCCTGATTGGACTCGCCCGTCATTTGGGTCTGCACGTCGTAGCGGAAGGCGTAGAAACGCCTGAGCAGCGCGAGGCGCTGTTGGCGCTGGGTGCTGAAGTGGCGCAGGGCTATTTGTTTGACCGCGCCCTCGACCTCAACACATTTGAGGCGCGCTGGTTGGCGCCCGAACGGAACAAAGAATGACCATGCTTCACGATATCGATCCCATCGCTTTGCACCTTCCGTTTTGGCCTCACGGCATTCATTGGTACGGGCTGATGTACGTGCTGGCTTTTGCCTCGGCTTGGTGGCTGGGGCAACGACGCCTTCGTGCCGGACGCCTGCCCGGTGTGGATGAAAACGCTTACGGGGATCTGTTGTTCTACGGAATGATGGGCGTGCTGCTCGGCGGCCGCATCGGCTACGTGCTGTTCTACGACCTGCCCGCGTTCTTGGCTGATCCGCTGATGCTGTTCAACGTGCGCGGTGGCGGCATGAGCTTCCACGGTGGCTTACTGGGCGTGTTGGCGGCGGGTCTATGGTGGTGTCGTCGGCAGTCCATGCACTGGTTTGACGTGATGGATTTCGTGGCGCCATTGATTCCGATTGGCTTGGGTTTGGGGCGCGTGGGCAACTGGATTGGCGGCGAGCTATGGGGGCGCGTTACGACTGGACCGCTGGGCGTGGTGTTTCCGCGCGCAGACTTGGGCCCCTACACCGGCGCGCCGATGGAGCAACTTCGGGAGCTGCACGGACAAGGCCTGCTCGATGTCTATGCGCGCTATCCCTCGCAGCTGCTGCAGGCGCTGCTGGAAGGCGTCGTGCTGTTTGCGCTGCTGTGGTGGTTTAGCAGCAAGTCGCGGCCGCGCTTTGCGGTGTCGGGCATGTTTGCTCTGCTGTACGGCGTGTTTCGCATCGTTTCGGAGTGTTTCCGTCAGCCGGACGCGCAGTACGGTTACCTCGCCTTTGGCTGGCTGACCATGGGCATGGTGCTTAGCCTGCCCTTGGTGGTGCTGGGCCTCGTGCTTCTGTGGCGTTCACACACCGCGCCGACGCTGGCGAAGGACGCGCGCTGATGCAGGCGTATCACCAACTCTTGGCCCAGGTGATGGCCGAAGGCGCCATCAAGTCCGACCGCACCGGCACCGGCACGCGCAGCGTGTTCGGCGCGCAGCTGCGTTTTGATCTGGGCGCGGGCTTCCCGCTGGTTACCACGAAAAAAGTGCACTGGCCCTCGGTGGTCCACGAGCTGCTTTGGTTCTTGAAGGGCGACACCAACATCGCCTACCTCAAGGCCAATAAGGTGCGCATCTGGGACGAGTGGGCTGACGAAAACGGCGATTTGGGCCCGGTCTACGGTAAGCAGTGGCGAAGCTGGGCCGCGCCCGATGGCCGCGTGATTGACCAGATTGCGGAGGTGGTTCATCAGATCCGCACGACGCCGGATTCGCGGCGTTTGATCGTCAGCGCATGGAACGTGGCCGAACTGCCCGATATGGCCCTGATGCCCTGTCACGCGCTGTTTCAGTTCTACGTGGCCGATGGAAAGCTGAGCTGCCAGCTTTATCAGCGCTCGGCCGATTTGTTCTTGGGCGTGCCCTTCAACATCGCCAGCTACGCGTTGCTGACCCAGATGATGGCGCACTGCTGTGACTTGGGCGTGGGCGACTTCGTGTGGACCGGTGGCGATTGCCACATCTACTCGAATCACGTGGATCAGGTGAACGAACAGTTGAGCCGTGATCATCGGATGCTGCCGACGGTGCGTTTGAATCCCGAGGTTCGCGATCTGTTCGATCTCGGCTTCGACGACATTGAGCTAGTCGGTTACGACCCGCATCCGGCCATCAAAGCGGCGGTGGCGGTATGAGCGATGTGGCCTTGGTTCTTGTTGCGGCGCTCGATCGCGATTTCGCCATCGGTCGCGGAAACGCGCTGCCGTGGTCGCTGCCGGATGACTTGAAGCGCTTCAAGGCGTTGACCTTGGGCCATCCAATTCTGATGGGCCGAAAGACCGCCGAGTCGCTGGGGCGAGCGCTGCCCGGCCGGCGTAATCTGGTGCTGACCCGTTCGGGGCGCGTACCGTTTGAGGGCATGGAAGCCGTGGCGTCGATGGATGAGGCGATCGCTCGCGTGGCGGCTGAGTCGATGCCCGCGCTGATGGTCATCGGCGGTGGCGAGGTCTACGCCGAAGCCCTGCCTCGCGCGACGCGACTGCATCTAACCCGAGTCGACACCCAAGTGGACGGTGCGGATGCGTGGTTTCCGCGCTTCGACCCAGCGGAGTGGACGATGCTCGACAGCGAGGCGCATAAGGCCGACGCAAGGCACGCGTTCGCGTTTCGCTTCTCCGACTACCAGCGACGCTAAGCCTGCTTAGATGTGGGCGGTGTTCGGCGGACCGACGACGGTGCGCCCTGGCACCTGATGCACGCGAGGCTTCGGTCCGAGTTCCAGAGCCGTGAGCGGCCCACCCCAGACGGCACCCGTATCCAAGCCGTAGACGCCTAGCCCTTGCATCAGGCCCAGCGTGCTCCAGTGTCCGAAGATCACCGGCAGCTCGCGCTCCACCACTCCCGGCACCGAGAACCAGGGGTAGAGGTTGTTCTTTTGCGTGCCCGGACGGCCTTTTTCTTCGAAGGCGATGCGTCCGGCCGTGGTGCAGTAGCGAATTCGCGTGAACATGTTGATGATCGCCCGCCAGCGGTCGATACCCTCCAGTTTTGGGGACCAGTTCGGGCGGTCGCCGTACATGTTCTTGAACAGGCGAATGCCGCCTTCGCCCTGAAGGCGATCTTCGATTTCGCGCGCGCGGGCTTCCGCGATTTTCAGCGTCCACTTCGGAGCAAGCCCTGCATGCACCATCGCGAAGCCCAATTCGCGGTCGACGTGCAGCAGCTTTTGCTGGCGCAGCCAGTCGATCAATACCGGGCCATCGTCGTCAAACAGCACGCGCTGCAAGTCAGGCTTGACTCGCCGCTGCTCGTCGGGACGACGGCCCGCAATCGCCAGCAGGGACAGGTCGTGATTGCCCAAGGTGATGACGATATTTTCGCGAAGCGAATAGAGCAGCTTCAGCGTTTCCAGCGATTGCCCGCCGCGATTGACCAAGTCGCCGCAAAACCACAGGCGGTCGACAGCCGGGTCGAAGTGGATTGAATCCAGCAAGCGCGACAGCACGTCAAGGCAGCCCTGAACATCGCCGATGGCGTATGTCGCCATCAGTGCAGCGTCCGCGGGATGCTCAGCGCGAACGGCGCAATTTCGGCATCGAATTCGGTGCCGTCGTCGGCGAGCATTTGATAGCTGCCGCGCATCTGGCCGCAGAAGGTTTCCAGCACGGCGCCCGATGTGTATTCAAAAGAGGTGCCGGGCTGCAGCCACGGCTGCTGGCCGACGACGCCTTCGCCGCGCACCTCTTGCACCCGGCCGTTGGCATCGGTGATCAGCCAATGGCGCGAGAGCAAGCGCGCCGGCACCTTGCCGGTGTTGGCAATGCGGATGGTGTAAGCGAACACGAAGCGGCCTTCGTCGGGCGCGCTTTGTTCGTCAAGAAATCGGGTGGCGACGGCCACCGTGATCGCATAAGGGGAGGTCGACATGACGCTAATTCTACGGAAGCGGGTCGGCCTCGGGGGGCTCGATGCCAGCCGAAGCGAGTTGGTTGGACAAACGCACGTAGGCCTCGACCGAAATGCGCTCGGCGCGATCGCCGGGATCAATGCCGGCGGCACGAAGGGCGTCGACGTCGCAGACCGCCGACAGTGCGTTACGCAGCGTTTTACGACGCTGCGAAAAAGCGGCCGCCACGGTGCGCGCGAAATGCGCCGAATCGAGGATGCCAAGTTCGCCCTTTGGACGCGGGACGAGGCGCACCACGGCGGAGTCCACCTTTGGCGGCGGCGTGAAGGCTTCGGGCGGCACGTCGAACAGCGGCGTCACGCGGCACACCGACTGCAGCATCACCGACAGTCGGCCATAGACCTTGCTGCCGGGTTCGGAGCCCATGCGGTCGACCACTTCTTTCTGCAGCATGAAGTGCATGTCCTTCACCGCTTCGGCGTGCTCCATCACGTGAAAGAGAATGGGCGTCGAGATGTTGTAGGGCAGATTGCCCACGATGCGCAGCGGGCCTTCGATGTCGTGGCCTTGCCCCAGCTTGCCGAAGTCGACCTGCAGGACATCGCGGTGAACGATGCTCAAGCGTCCGTGTCGGGCGCCTTCCAGCGTCAGGTGTTCGATTAAATCGCGGTCGAATTCGATGACGGTGAGGTCGCCATGCGCGCGCAGCAGCGGAAAAGTAAGCGCGCCGCCGCCGGGGCCGATTTCAACGATGAATTCGCCGGGCTTCGGGGCAATCGCGCGAACAATCTTGTCGACGACGCCGGCATTGGAGAGAAAGTGCTGGCCGAGTTGTTTCTTGTGGCGATGCCCGTCGAGGCTCATGGGGTGGCTCCTGCCGCGAGGCGGCGTTGGGCGAGGTCGGCGCAGAGTCGAATCGCGTGACCGAGGCTGGAGGCGTCGGCGATGCCGCGGCCGGCAATGCCCAGCGCCGTGCCGTGATCAACCGCCACGCGCGGAAACGGTAGCCCGAGGGTGATGTTGACGGCGTCTTCAAAGCCCGTGGCTTTTAGCACCGGCAGGCCTTGGTCGTGGTACATCGCGATCACGGCATCAAAGTCATCGCGCTGCTGCGGTAGGAAGGCGGTGTCGGCGGGCAGCGGGCCTTCGAGCACCATGCCCTCGGCGCGGAGTCGAGCCATGACCGGCGCGATGACCTCGATGTCTTCGCGGCCGAGTTCGCCGGATTCGCCCGCGTGCGGATTCAGACCCAGCACGCGAAGTCGCGGTTGAGCGATGCCGAAATCGTGTCGCAGGGCGCGCTCGGTGATGCGCAGCACGCGCTCCAAGGTGTCGGTGGTGATGGCGTCGGCCACCGCGCGCAGCGGCAGGTGGGTGGTGACGAGGGCCACGCGCAGGCGCGGATTGGCAAGCATCATCACCACGTCGCAGCCGGTCGCATCGGCGAGCAGCTCGGTGGTGCCGGTGTAGGGAATGCCGCCTTGGTTGATCGTGGCCTTGTGGATGGGGCCGGTCACTAAACCATCGACGTGCCCAGACAACGCATCAGCCGCCGCCGCGCGCATGGCGCCGATGACGGCCGGCGCATTCGCGGCCTGCGCTTCGCCGAAGCGGACGGGCAGAGCGTTAGGGTGTTCGACGAAGCCAAGTACGCCGTGGCCTGAGGGCTCGTCGGCCGCGCATAGGCGCAGCGGCAGGCCCAGTGCGTGAGCGGCCGCAAGCAGCGTCTCCCGGTCGCCGTACGCGACCAGATGAGCTGGCCACGTCGATTGCGCGATGCGAACGCACAGTTCAGGGCCGACGCCTGCTGGCTCGCCGGGCAGCAGCGCGAGCCGAGGCAGGCGATTCACGGGCTTAGGCGCCGAGACGCGACTCGACGTAAGCGTCGGCGCGAAGCTGGCGCAGGAAGCGCTCGAACTCGTCTTGTGCCTTGCGCTCGCCGATGATCTGACGTGCACGCGAGCGACGGGTTTCCTCGGTCACGTCCTCGACGCGGCTGCCGAGGCGACGCATCACGTGCCAGCCGGCTTCCGAGCGGAATACGGGCGATAGGCCGCCGTCGCTAAGCGCCTGAATCTGCTCGGCCATGGCCGGGCCGAAGGCGTCCACGGTGAACCAATCCAAGCGACCGCCGCGGTTGCGGCTAAACGCGTCGTCGGAGTGCTCGCGGGCCACGGTGGCGAAGTCTTCGCCGTCGACAATGCGAGCGCGGTAGGTCTCGGCTTCGCGACGGGCGGCTTCTTCACCCACAACCTCATTCACGGCCACAAGCAGGTGCTCGGCTTCGAATTCGGTCACGGTTTGCGGGCCCGACTGACGGACCTCCATCAACTGCACCATCTGGTAGCCGCTCTGGCCACGAATGGGGGCGCTGTACTGACCGGGCTGCATACCCTGAATCAGTTCGGCGAAGCGCGGCGGCACGCTGCTGGCTTCGCGCCAGCCAATCTCGCCGCCCTCTAGCGCGTTGCGGTCATCGGAGTAGCGAATGGCCGCTGCACGGAAGTCAATTTCGCCGCGATCAAGCAGTTGACGAACGCCGTTGATCTTCGTCTCAGCCGTCGCGATCTGTTCGGCGGTGGCGCCGTCGGGCAGCGCGACCAGAATATTCGCCAGACGGTACTCGGTGCTGTCGACCGTACGCTGCGCGAGGAGTTGGTCAATCTCGGCCTCGCTGATCGACACCCGGCTTTGCACGACGCGCTGCTGCAGACGGCGCATTTGCAGCTCTTCGCGCACGCTGCGACGGTATTCGTCAAAGCTCAGGCCGTTGCTTTCAATCTGCGTACGCATTTGCTCGCTGGTGATGCCCGATCCGCCGGCAATGCCCTGAATCGTTTGATTCAGCTCGGTGTCGCCGATGCGAATGCCGGTGCTTTCGGCGCGCGCGATTTGCAGACGCATCAGCACCAAACGGTCGAGCACTTGACGCTCAAGCACGTTCTGCGGTGGCAGTTGGCCTTCGCGGCCTCGGTACTGCGCGCGAACGTTGTCGAGGGCGCGATCGAGTTCGGACTTCAAAATGACGTCTTCGTCGACGACGGCAACGATGCGGTCGACAACGCCGGACGAGGTGCCGGGGCCGGACAACTGCTGGGCCTTCGCGACGAGCGGCGCGAAGGAGAGGCTGGCGGCCAGAAGGCCGAAGAAAACGGACTTAAACATGAGTACGAAGCGGGCTCTGACGCGCCAAGGCGCTGGGTTACGGCGAGTAGCCGAGGATACCATCGGACAACAGTCGCTCTGAATCGCGGCCAAAGCTGCCTAGACCGTTCAGTTCGATTTCGAGATAAACGCCCAGATTGCGCTCGGCGTTCACGTCGCGGATGTAGTCGCGTGCCAGCACGCGTACAGCCACGCAGCAGCTGCGCCACTCGACGCCGCCAAGGGCTTCGAGGGTGCGGCGGTCCTGCAGCGACCACGCCCAGCGCGCCACGGCCCGCCATTGGGCGCTGATCGGCACGGCGGCGCTCAGGTCGGCCTGTTCCAGCAGGTCGCGTCGGTAGCGGTAGCTGGCGTTTACCACGCCACGGTCGGCAAACCGCCACTGGCTGCGCACCGCCGACAGGTCGGTGCCGAGCGCGCCCGGATTCCACTGCTGGGCCACGGAGACGTTCCAGTTGTCGCTGACGCGCCAATCCAACTCGCCGACATAGGCCGAGCCGTCCTGAATGACGACGGGATCGCCGGGGAGGCTTACGCGTGGCCGGTCGACAAAGTGAATGCGCCCCACGCTGGCCGACAGGCGCTCGCGGCCGTCATCGGCGTTGAGCAGTCGGCTGGTGACGGCGAACGTGGCTTGGTTGGCGTCGCTTTGGCGGTCGGCACCGGTGTAGCGGTTTTGGCGAAACAGGCCCGGCCAGCTAAACGACAGCGGCTGGGTGTCGAAGAGCGGCAGATCGCCCTGCTCGCGGAAGGGCACGCGCAGGTAGTAAAGACGCGGTTCGAGGGTTTGCACGTAGTCGGTGCCGAACAGCGAGGTCTGGCGTTCGAAAAGCAGGCCCGCGTCCAAACTGGCGATCGGCAGGCTACGACTGGGGCTGCGGTCGGCATTCGGCGCTAGCGGATTGCGCTCCAGTGAGTAGCCCGTGTAGCGATAAGCGACTTCTTGATTCAGGAACCAGCTGGCGCCGCCAAAGGACAGGCGCAGGCCTGGCTTTAGGTCGATGCGCTGGCCGCCGGCGCGGTCTTCGTGGTCGAAGCGCACGGTCTCGGTGTCGATACCGGCGTCGAGCCAGGGCAGCAAAGGCTGCTGCCACTGGGCACGCAGTCGCGGCAGGCGCGAGAACGGCTCGGTGCCCGGCAGCACGGCGGGATTCGCGGCTTGCCAGCGTTCCAGCGAAAGCTGGGTATTCCAGCCGGCACCGCGACCGCCGAGGGTCACTTGGCTGTCGAGCAGGGACAGGGTGTTTTGCCCGAAGTCGCTGCCGAAATCGCGCAGATAGTCGCGGTCGCTGACGTCTTGAAGATTCGCGCTAGCGAACCAGTTCGGCGTCAGTGCGGTGAAGTGCTGCCAGCGAACCAGGCCGCGGTCGCGCTGCGCCACATCGTCATTGGGCAGGTATTGCGCCTCGACTTCGCCGCGGCTGCGCTGCGTCAGGTAGCGGAACTCGCCGCCAAACATCAGGCCGCGCTTGGCCATCCAGCGCGGGTAGAGCGTCGCGTCGATGTTCGGCGCGAGGTTCAGGTAAATCGGCTGCTCGTAGTCGAAGCCGTTGTCGTCGTTGAAGCCAATTTTTGGCGCCAGCAGGCCGGTTTTGCGGTCGCTGGTGGTTGGGAAACTGATCCACGGCAGCCACAGCACGGGCACCTTGCCGATGCGTAGGGTGGCGTTCTGGGCCACGCCGCGCTGGGTGTCTTCATTGATCTCGATGGTGTCGGCCTGAAAGGCCCACTGGCGCTGCCCGGGTGGGCAGGTCGAGAACTCGGCATCGGTGAGGGTGCCGCGATTGCCTTCGCGAATCACCGCGGCTGCGCTGCCGTTGCCGAGGGTGCCGTCGACCAATTGATACTCGACGTCGCGCAGGGTCACGCGCTCTTCGTCGTTGTCGCCTTCGGCTTGCGCCGCCCGAACGCGTATGCCTCCGTCTTCAAAGCGCAGCGGCCCAGGGCTCTGCCAGGTGCCGTCTTCATGCTGATAGATCAGCGCGTCGGTGGCGAGCCACTGGTCGGCGCGGCTTAACTCCACGTTGCCTCGAAAGGACGTGACCTTTTCACCCGAGACGTCGAGGCTGTCGGCATCCACCACGATGGGGCTTTGGGCGCGGCTGGAGGCCGGTGCGGCGACGGCCTTGCTGCGGAAGGTGCCAAGGCCATCCGGCGCCCGGCACAGCGCCCAGTCGAGGTTCGGCGGGGCGTCGGCCGCGCGCGCAGGAAGGGCTAGCGCCAAGGCGAGCGCCCAAGCCAAGGGATGCAGATTCGGTCGCGACACGGACAGACCTCTCACTTTCAGACCCGTAAGCTTGGACGAATTCGACGGTCGCTGGGAGTCCCATTCCCGATGCGGTCCGTTTTTTGACCCCACGGAGGCCCCATGACTGCGAAAACCGATGCCGAATGGCGCGCTGAGCTAAGCCCCGAGCAATACGCCATCTGCCGCTGCTCGGCCACCGAGCCGCCGTTCACCGGCGCGTTTTGGGACCATCATGCCGATGGCGTGTATGCCTGCGTGGCTTGTGGCGCCGCCCTGTTTGACTCGACCGCGAAGTACGACTCGGGCAGCGGCTGGCCCAGCTATTTTCAACCGGTGGCCCGAGCGGCCATTGCGCTCAAGGAAGACGGCTCGTTGGGGATGCGGCGCACGGAGGCCTGTTGTGCGGCCTGCGATTCGCATCTGGGCCACGTGTTTCCCGACGGCCCCAAGCCGACGGGCTTGCGTTACTGCATCAATTCAGCGTCGCTGCGCTTCGACTCGCGCTGAGCGCTTCGACCCCGCGCCGCTTACTGGCCCATCAGCCCGCGCAGGTGCGCAACGCTGCATTCGCGAAGCGCCGTCAAGCTGTAGCCGCCTTCTAGCACCGAGACCAGACGCCCGCCGCAGTGGCGTTTGGCCACGTCGCGCAGCTCCGCTGAGATCCAGCGGTAGTCTTCGGTGCTCAGTTCGAGGTCGGCCAAGGGGTCGAGGTGGTGGCCGTCGAAGCCGGCAGACACCATCAGCAGCTGCGGCCGGAAGGCCTCAAGAGCGGGCAGCAAGCGCGCCCGCCACGCATCGCGAAAGGTTGGGCTGCCGCTGTGCGGCGGCAGCATGGCGTTCACCACGTTGCCGACGCCCGTGTGGCTTTCAAAGCCGGTGCCGGGATACAGCGGATTCTGGTGTGAGCTGATGTAGGCCACGCGCGGCTCGGCGGCGAAGATGGCTTCGGTGCCGTTGCCGTGGTGCACGTCGAAATCGATGATGGCGACCCGCGACAAACCGTGTTCATGCACTGCGTGAGCGGCGCCGATGGCAATGCCATTCAGGAGGCAGAAGCCCATCGCCGTGTCGCGCGTGGCGTGATGGCCCGGCGGACGGACGGCGCAAAACGCGTGTGCGACGTCGCTGCGCATTACCGCATCGACGGCAGCGATGACAGCGCCGGCAGCGCGCCGCGCCGCTTCGGGCGATTCCGGCGACATCACGGTATCGGCGTCGAGTCGCAGGATCGGCGCGTCGTTGAAATGGGCATCGAAAACGCGCGTGACGAGGGACTCGGCGTGCACGCGCAAGGCCGCCTCGCGCGAGGCCAGAGGCGCGTCATGCCAGTCGAGATTAGGCAGCGCGATGCGCAGCGCATCCGTGACGGCCCGCAGGCGCGCCGGACACTCCGGGTGTCCGGGGCCCGGCTGATGAGCCATGCAGGCGTCGTGCGTGTAAACGCGCATCAGCGTCGGCGTTCGTGATTCCACAGCACTTCGCCGTGGCCACTGTGTCGGGCCAGCACCCGGCAGAGGACAAAGAGCAAATCAGAGAGCCGATTGAGGTAGCGAATGGCCTCCGGCCGCACCGCGTCGTGATGCGAGAGCGTGACCACTTCGCGCTCGGCGCGACGCGTGATCGTGCGCGCCAGATGTGCCTGCGCCGCGGCCATGCCGCCACCCGGCAAGATGAAGTCTTTCAGGGCCGGCAAATCGGCGTTGAATCCGTCGAGGGTGTCTTCGAGGCGCTGAATGTCGGCGTCAACAATCGCCGAATGGCCCGGAATGCAGAGTTCGCCGCCCAAATCGAAGAGCTGGTGCTGAACCGACACCAGCACCGCGCGAACGGCGTCTGGGATGTCGCAGGCCAGCACGATGCCGATGGCGCTGTTGGCCTCGTCGACGGTGCCGTAAGCGCTGACGCGAGCCGAATCCTTCGCCACGCGCGAGCCGTCACCGAGGCCGGTGCTGCCGTCATCGCCGGTGCGGGTGTAAATCTTGGAAAGCCGGTTGCCCACGCGTCACTCCTGCAAAGAACGGCTGAATTTTGGGCCTTATCGCGTCGCGATGGCGTCAGTCGGCGGCGCGCTGGGCGTGCGTGACTTTCATCGTCAGCGGGCTCAGCGCCAAATGCAGGGCTGTGGCCACGCCGACCCACGCAAAAGCCACCTGCGAATACGGCAGCAGCCAGTCGCTGAAGTTCTTGGCCCAGCCGGCGAGGCTCGGTTCGGCCACGACGCCGCTAAACCAGTAGAAGCCGCCCTGCGCAAGCAAGTGACAGGCGACCACGCCCGCGCCCAGCGCCAGCAGCACTCGGCCCAGCAAGCCCCAACGCAGGCCCAGGCCGCGCTGCGCGGCCCACTGGCCGGCCGCCATTAGCGCTGCATGCGCCGGCAGCAAGAACCAATAACCCGGGGAAACGCAGTAGTGCGCCCAGAAGTTCACGCCGGTGGCCGAAATAACGACGTAGTCGACCAACACGGCCAGCGCCATCAGCGCCGGGAAGGCCCAGCGCTGGTGACCGGCCAGATAGACGCCCGAGACGAAGAACACCGCCCAAGACGCGTCCGGCACGGGGCCGAAGTGGTGGGCGCGAGTCGCGGCCATCACGAGGGCGAGAAGGGCGAATACGGCAAGTGCGGGGCGAAAGGCAAGACGCATGGGGGATTCAAGACGGCAAGAACGAGGCCTCGGAGTCTAGCCGAAGGGGGCGACGCGGACGACTGCCGCGCTCACGTCGGCGATCGCCTTGGGCCGCGTATTCTTTTGGGCATGACGATTCGAGAACTGGATATCGCGATTGTGGGCGGCGGCCTAGTGGGCTGCAGCCTCGCCTGCGCCCTCGCACCGCTGGGCTTGCGCGTGGCGCTGGTGGACGCTGCAGCGCCCATCCCCATCAACGCCGACCCGCGAAAACTGGCGCTGGCCGCCGCGAGCCTCAATGCGCTCGGTGCGCTGGGCGTGCTGGGCCGTCTTGATACGCCGCCGACGCCGATCCGCCGCCTGCAGGTGAGCCGCGCAGGCGACTTTGGGCGCTTGGACATCGAGGCGGCTGAATTTGGCCGCGACGCCTTCGGTGGTGTGGTGCTGGCTGGCGATTTGGGCGCCGCCCTGCTGCGCGCGGTCGCGGCGCTGCCCGAGATTTATCGCGTGCAGGGTCGGGCGTCGTCGTCCGGCGCTGACGCCGACGGTCATACGTTGAATATTGAGACGGCGGGTGCGGCTCCAGAACTCTGGCACGCGCGTTTGGTCGTGGCCGCGGATGGCGCCGCGTCGCCACTGCGCAGCGCGGTGGGAATCGGCGTGGACGAACACGACTACGGCCAGACCCTCATCGTCACCTCGGCGCGGCTGGCTTCCGCGCGCGACTGACCGCCACGGGCCCCTGCGCTTTGCTGCCGATGGCGGGCGGTCGATACGGTGCGCTCTGCGGCGTGGCAAGCGAGGACGCCGATTCGGTGATGGCGCTGTCTGACGCCGACTTCGCCGCGTATTTGCAGTCGCGCTTCGGCTGGCGGGCCGGGAAAGTACTTGAGGTTGGCGCGCGCAGCGCGTGGCCGCTGCATCGACGGGTGGCGCAGCGCTTGACGGCGAATCGCCTGGTGCTGGTGGGCAATGCCGCGCAGGCCATTCATCCGATTGGCGCGCAGGGCTTCAACTTGGGGCTGCGCGATGCCTTGAGCTTGGTGGATGTGCTGGCTGAGACGGCTGCGGCGGGCGACGCCGATTTCGGCGCACCGACGGTCTTGGCCGATTACGTTGCGCGCCGCCAAGACGATCGCGAACGCACCTTGGCGTTCAGCGACGGACTGGCGCGAATTACCGCCGGCGAATCGCTGCTGCATCGGGTGGGTCGCAGCCTCGGCTTTGCGGCGCTGAATTTGGCTGCCGGCCTGCGCGCAGAGTTTGCCGCGGGCGCGATGGGATTTCGTGGTCGGGTGCCGCGCTTGGCGCGGGAGGACGCGGCATGAGTCGAAACCTGTTGGACGCGGTGGTGGTGGGCGGCGGCATCGTCGGCAGCGCCGTGGCGCTCGGCTTGCGGCAGCGTGGCGCTGAGGTTGCCCTGCTGGACGCTGCGACGCCGATGCGATGGCAGGCGGAGCAGCGCGATCTGCGCGTTTACGCGATCGCGCCCGATTCGGAGGCTTTGCTCACGCGTTTGGGCGTGTGGGACAGCATTCGTGCGCGGCGGGTGTCGCCGTATCGAGGCATGCGCGTCTGGGATGCGGGCGGTGGCGGCACGTTGGACCTTCAGGCCGCCGGCTTGGGCGTGCCAAGGCTGGGTCACATTGTCGAAGATCGACTCATCGCTGATCGCCTGCAGGCCGCCTGCGAAGAGGCCGGCGTGCAGATGATTCGCGAATCAGCGCTGTCTGCCGTGGAGGTTGACGACGACAGTGCAAGCGCGCTGCTGGCCGACGGCCGACGACTGCGCGGACGCTGGCTTT
>JBBQIA010000004.1:0-20350 GCA_038324485.1 Lysobacterales bacterium | reverse complement strand
CCAAGGGCGCCGTGCAGGTGAAGCGATGATGGTGGTCGAGCTTCGCGCTCGACGACGCCGTCTTAGGACAGCAGCAAACCGCGCAGCTTCTTCAGGGCGTTGACCTCGATCTGGCGCACGCGCTCGGCCGAAACGCCGTAGTCCTCGGCCAGCTCCTGCAGCGTGGCCTTGTCTTCGCCCAAGAAGCGGCGCGAGACGATGGCGCGCGAACGCTCGTCCAGACGGTCCATGCCTTCGCCGAGGGCGTCTAAGCGACGCTCGTCGTGGTCTTCGCGCTCGAACAGGGCGGCCGGGTCGGCATCGGCCTGCTGAAGGAACGCGATGGGTGCGGGCGGGCCGCGATCGTCATCGTCGCCATCCGGCGCGTCAAAACCAATGTCGCGACCCGACAGACGCGATTCCATTTCCAGCACTTCGCGCTCGGAGACGTTCAAGTCTTTGGCCACAGCCGTCACTTCAGCCGCGTTCATCCAGCCGAGGCGCTTCTTACTTTTGCGCAGGTTGAAGAACAGCTTGCGCTGCGCCTTGGTCGTGGCCACCTTCACGATGCGCCAGTTCTTCAGGATGAACTCGTGTATCTCGGCGCGGATCCAGTGCACCGCAAAGCTCACCAAGCGGACGCCCTGATCGGGGTCGAAGCGCTTCACCGCCTTCATCAGGCCGATGTTGCCTTCCTGCACCAGATCGCCGACGCCGAGGCCATAGCCTTGGTAGCCACGGGCCACGTGCACGACAAAGCGCAGGTGCGAGACCACCAAGGACTTGGCCGCATCGAGGTCGCCGTCATCGCGAAGTCGGCGCGCGAGCGCCTGCTCGTCTTCGACGGTGAGGACCGGAATGCGGTGCACGGCCGAGGTGTAGGCGTCCAGCGAGCCAAGCGCGCTGGGGATGGGGTAATTCGCGGTAGCGAGAGCAGCAGTCATTAGGTTCTTTCCCTTGGGTGAGGGTATGAGGGCTAATTTAGCACTCGAAGGGGTCGAGTGCTAAGCCTGCCAGAAGTCCTACAGCGTTCCGGTACAGGAACGCTGTCGGTTACATCTCAAGGCTAGATGAGATGACGTGATGCTCTGCTCTAGACTGGCGGCAAGCGCCAGTCGATCGGCGCCGCACCCTGAGCCTGAAGCCAGCGGTTGGCCTTGCCGAAGTGGCCGCAGCCTAGAAAGCCACGATGCGCCGAAAGCGGTGAAGGGTGCGGCGCGCGCATGACGCAATGGCGCTGGCGGTCGATGCGCTCGCCTTTTTTCTGCGCGTAGCTGCCCCAGAGCATGAACACGAGGCCCTCGCGCTCGCGACTGAGGGCGTCGATGGCCGCATCGGTGAAGCCCTCCCAGCCGCGCTTGGCGTGGCTTCCGGCGGCACCGGCTTCGACGCTCAGCACGGCGTTCAAGAGCAAGACGCCCTGCGCGGCCCACGACGCCAGGCAACCGTGCTTGGGGATTGGAAAGCCGAGGTCGCGCTGAATCTCTTTGTAGACATTGAGCAAGGACGGCGGCACCGGCACGCCGGGCGGCACCGAGAAGCTCAGGCCATGCGCTTGGCCCGGCCCGTGATACGGGTCTTGGCCCAAGATCACCACGCGCACGGCTTCGAAGGGCACGGCATCAAAGGCGGCGAACATCTGTCCACCCGGCGGATAGATGATTTTTCCGGCGGCTTTCTCTTCGCGTAAAAACGCCGACAGCGCGCGCATCTCGTCGCTGTGTAGCGAGGGGCTCAGTCGATCGCGCCAAGAGGGGCTGAGTCGAATGGAAGAGGCCGGGACAGGCCCCGCAGCGCCGGGCTCAGCCGTGGCCATGCCGCTCGCGAAGGATCCGACCCACGCGCAGCTGGAACAGCAGCTTGGTAATCAGCAGGCGTTCTTCGATGGGTTTGAGCACCAAGTCATTGGCGCCTGCGCGCAGCAGTTCAGTTTGGTTGGCGGGGTTGGCATCGCCGGTCATCACCAAGACCGGCAGCTGTCCTTTCGGATAGCCAAACTCGTTGCGGATCGACTTCACCAGCTCTTTGCCGGTGAGCTCGCCCTTCAGGTAGACGTCGGTCAGCACGATGTCGACGCCCGGCACCCGGCCTTGGGTCAGGGCCGATTCGAGATAGGCGATGGCGTCTTCTACGCCGCTGCAGTGCATCACCTTCAGGCCGTGCTTTTCGAGCATGCGCCGCGTGGCCACGGCCACGACCTTGCTGTCTTCGACGTAGAGCACTTCACCGCCAACGGTCGACTCGGGTGCGACGTAGCCCTTGATGAACTCCGCCAGTGCAGTGAAGCCCAAGGATTTATCGAAGTAGTCGGTCACGTCATCGGTGATCGAGCGCGTCTCCAGCCGCTCTTGCACGTCGCCGGAGACGACGATGATTGGGATGTAGGCCTGCGGCGTGTGCTCGCGCAAGTAGCGGGCGAGCTCCAACCCGTCCATGTCGGGCAGGCGCAGCGCGGTGGTCACCAGATTGACGGCGCCCTGCTGCAGCGCATCCTGCGCCTCTTTCCCGTTCTCGCAAAGAATGATTTCCGCACCCGAAAGCTGTTGGCGCAGCACGCCTTCAATCATCTTCCGAACGACCTTCGAGCCATCGACCACAAGGATGCGTGGCGAAGTGCTGTCGAAGGTGCGGAACGAGGGTGTGCTCATGATTCAGCCGGACGCGAGGTCCGCAGATAATGGCCCGCCGCCACCCGCGCGCCAAGCCAGCCGACGATCGACGCGCCGACCAAGACGCCAAACGCCAGCGTGGGCGAGGTGCCGACGGGGCGAAATCCCTCGGCATACGTGGCGATCAAGGCCTGAAGAGGCGCGCTCAGCCATGCGCTCGTGGCCCACGCGCCGGCCAGCGCCAAGCCGCCGGCCAACAAACCGAGCAGGCTGCCGAAGTGCAGCATGGGGCGGCGAATGTCGGCGTCATCGGCGCCCAGCAGCTGCAGCAAGGCCACCTCGTCGCGACGCGAGGCCAAGTCCAGACGCACGGTATTGCCCACGACCAGCACCGCACCGGCGATCAGCAAAGCGCCCAGCAGCATTACGGCATGGCGGCCCAGCCCGAGCCACGCGTCCAGCCGAGCGCGCCACGCGGCGTCGAACTGCACGCTCTCGACGCTGGCCTCGGCCTCGAGGGCGGCGACCAAGGCCGCGGGCTCTGCGGCGGCTTCGCCGGCCGGCGACACCAGCAGCACAAAGGGCAACGGATTGCCGTCCAGCAATTCGAGAGAGGCCGCAAGGTCGCTGGTCTGGCGGAACTCGGCCAAGCCCTCATCCGGCGTGCGCACCAACACGGACGCCACGTCGGACCGCGACGCCCACGCGCCTCGCAGCGCCTCGGCGCCGGCGGCGTCGACGTCGGCATTCAGAAACACGCTGACGTCCTGCACCGTGCCTAAACCTTCAGCCACGCGCAGCGCGTTCGAGATGAAAAGGCCGAGCAGCAGGGGCAGCAGCAGGGCCAAGCCCAGCACCGCCAGCGTGGCGAGGCTGGCGAGCGGCGTGGCCCACACGCGCGACCACGCATCGCCCATCGAACGCCGATGGCTGCGAAGGCGCGCGGCAAATCCGGGGCCGGCATAGACGCTGCGTCGTGCGGCGCTGGCGCGGCTCATGCGGCCAAGTCCTGCGCCGCGATGTCGTCTTGCAGACGTCCGCCGTCGAGCACCAAGGTGCGACGCCGGGTGCGCTTGATTAGGGCGAGGTCGTGGCTGGCAATCAGCACGGTGCTGCCGTGGTCGGGCAGCTCCAGAAACAAATTCATGATCTCGGCCGCCAGCGTGGGGTCGAGGTTGCCGGTGGGTTCGTCGGCGATCAGCAGCACCGGGTGCGACACCACCGCCCGCGCAATGCCGACGCGCTGCTGTTCGCCGGTCGACAGCTCATGCGGCCGCGCCGCCATTCGAGCACCGAGGCCCACGCGATCTAACACCGTGCGAACCCGCGCCGCAATCTCCGCTTCCGGATGCCCGGCCAGACGCAGCGGCAGGCCGACGTTGTCGGCGATGGTCCAGTGCGGCAACAGGCGATGGTCTTGAAACACCACGCCCACGCGCCGTCGATAGCGGGCAATGTCGCGGCCGCGCACGGCCGCCAAGTTGCGGTCTTCGAACAGCACGGCGCCCTGATCGGCGCGCTCGGCCAGATGCAGCAGCTTCAGCAGGGTGCTCTTGCCCGCCCCGGAATGTCCGGTGACAAACAGCACCTCGCCGGCCTCAACCGAAAAGCCGATGTCCTGCAGGGCAACTCGGCCGCCCGGATAGCGCTTGTGAACCGCGTCGAAGCGCAGCAGGGGCATGGTCAGCCGCCAAACCAGCCTTTCACACGAGCCGTCATGCGGGCCATAAAGCTCTCTTTCGAGACGCCCACGGGGCCCGCTGCTGCGCCCGAAACCGGCGTGGCCGCAGCCTCGCCACGCTCACTGCGCGGCTTGCGACGGCGACGACGACGGCGCTGCTCGGCTTCGGCCGGGCTGGCCGCGGCGTCCGGCGCGATGTTCGGCTCGCTCACTACCGACTCCGGCATGGCCACCGTCTCGGGGCGGGGCGCGCGTTCCGGCCGCGGGCCACGCTCGCCCTCGGGCTTCTGGCCACGATCGGCGCCGGGTTCGCGGCGCGGACCCCGGCTTTCGCCGCGACCGCCACCACCACTGCTGCTGCCGCCGCTACCGCTGCGTCCGCTGCGACCGTGCTTGGCGTCTTTCTCGGCCATCTCGGCGCGGGCTTCGCGGAAAATATCGCTGACGCGCTCGATCGGCTCCGCACCTTCCGGCAGCGCAGCGCGCGCAGCGCGCGGCAGAGCGGTCAGCAGATCGGCATTCACCGCTTCGACGGGAATCTTTTGCTCGATGAAGGTCTCGACCGCCGGCAAATGCTGCGCATAGAGCTCGCAGGCGAAGGTGATCGCGTCACCTTCGGCGCCGAGGCGCGCGGTGCGGCCAATGCGGTGCACGTAGTCTTCGGCCTCAAACGGCAGGTCGAAGTTGTAGACGTGGCTGACGCCGTCGATGTGCAGGCCGCGAGCCGCCACATCGGTGGCGACCAGCACTTCCAGCTCGCTGCGCTGGAATTTCGCGAGCAGGCTTTGGCGCTTCTTCTGCGGCTCGTCGCCGGACAGCACGCCGACCAAATAGCCGCCGCGCTCTAGGGCGCGACCCACGCGCTCGACCATCGCCTTGGTGTTGACGAACACCATGGTGCGGTTGCCCGGACTGCGCGAGAGCAAGCCCAGCAGCAGCGGAATCTTTTCTTCGTTGGCCGGGAAGTAAATCTTTTGGCGAACGCGGGCGGCGGTGATCGTTTCGGTTTCGACGACGAGCTTCTCGGGCTCGTTCATGTGCTCGTAGGCGAGCTCCAGCACGCGATGGCTGAGCGTGGCCGAGAACAGCATGGTCTGACGCTCTTCGCGGGCCGGCAGGCGGCGCATCAAGAAGCGCAGGTCCTTAATGAAGCCCAGATCGAACATGCGGTCGGCTTCGTCGAGGATGCAGACCTCGCAGGCGTGCAGGCTGACCACGTGCTGCTTGACGTAATCGATCAAGCGGCCGGGCGTGGCGATGATCACGTCGGTGCCGGCCTGCAGCAGTTCGCGCTGCTTTTCGTAGTCAATGCCGCCGTACACCAGCGTGTAGCGCAGACCCAGATCCGAGCCGAACTTCAGCGCGTCTTTATGAATCTGAATGGCCAGTTCGCGGGTCGGCGCCAGAATCAGGGCGCGCGGATCGGCGTCTTTGCGATTCGCCAGTGCGGGCCGAGTGAGCAGGCGATTGACCATGCTGACAAGGAAGGCCAGCGTCTTCCCGGTGCCCGTTTGGGCCTGCCCGGCAACGTCGCGACCGGCCAGCGTGACCGGGAAGGTCATGGCCTGAATCGGCGTGCAGCGGGAGAATCCGGCGCCTTCAAGGCCGGCAGCGAGCGCCGGGTGAAGGTCGAAACTGGAAAGGGTGATGTCGGTTAACGGCTTGTCGCTCATGAGTTCTCTTGGTGGAGTCGGCTTCTTCGGCCAGCGGAATTTCGGGGCTTGCCCGGGTTCACACGCGGACGCACACTGCGGAAAGTGTATCAGCCATGGCCGCGGCTCCCGTCCGCGCCACAAAGAGGAGCTGCAATGAACGACAAGATCTCCCACGTCGGCGACGCCGACTTCGCTACCGCCGTGCTCGGCAGCGATGTTCCGGTCCTGGTCGACTTCTGGGCCGAATGGTGCGGGCCGTGCAAGGCCATCGCTCCCCTGCTGGACGACGTGGCCGTCGCCTACGAGGGCAAGGTCAAGGTCGTCAAGATCAATATTGATGAGAACCCGCAAACCCCTCGCCAGTTCGCGGTGCGCGGCATTCCGACCCTGATGCTGTTCAAAGACGGCAAGGTCGCGGGGACGCATGTGGGCCTGGCTGGCAAGCCGCAGCTCACTGCGTTCATCGATAAGGGGCTTTAAGCCCCGCTGCATTCCACTTGCCGGGCGACCCAGCACCGGTGTAGTGTCGCTAAGTCTTCTGCGGATGCAGCGCCCTCGGCGCTGCCCTGACCCGCACACCCTTCAAAGCAACACATTCCCTTTTTCCACTCGCAACTGCGAGAGAGCCCTAGTGTCCGACAACGAGATCGAAGGCGCCGACGCGCCTGCCGAAGCCGCGGAAAAGCGTCCGCGCCGCAGCCGCGCCGCGGCTAAACCCACCAAAGAAGCCGAGGCCGCGCCGCAGGGCGATGCGGCAGAAGCCGCGCCCGTCGCTGAGGCTTCGGCCAGTGCTTCCGCGGAGGCCACGACCACCGCTGAGGCCAAGGCCACCGCATCGGCCGTGCGTGACGTCATTGCCGACGCCATGCTGGAAGACGAGGACGACGCGCCTGCGCCGCCGGCTGCCAAAGCCGCGCCAGTGCCCAAGCCGGCCCCTCCGGCAGCGAAATCCACCGTCGAAGGCGAAGCCGAGACCACGGCCACCGTCACGACCGAAGCGCACGCTGAGCCCAGCATCCCGGCGAAGGCACCCGCCACCGGCGGCGATGCTGCGGATGCCGATGGCGACGGCACTGCCGATGGCGACAATGATTCCGACGGCGATTCCGACGGCGAAGGCGAAGGCGCCAATGGCGAACCGCGCGTGTCGCGCCGCGAGCGCTTCAAGCAGCGCATGAAAGAGCGCCGCGAACGTCAGCGCGAACAGCGTCGTGGCGGTGGCGGCAGCGCCGGCGGCATGCCGAACGACAGCGACGGTGACAGCGACGGCGATGAGCCCGAAAGCGGCGCAAGCCAGCAAGGCGGTCAAGGCCATCAAGGTGGTCAGGGCAGCGGCGAATCGCGTGGCGTCGAATCACGTGGCGGCGAATCACGTGGCGGCGGCGAGCCGCATCGCTCGTCCCACTTCAGCTTCCCCGACGATTTCGTGGTGCCCTCGCTCACTGAAATGAAGCGCAGCCCGGCTTTCAAACTGCTGGAGTTGGCCGACAAATTGAACCTGCACGAGGGCGTGGCCCGCATGCGCAAGCAGGACGTCATCTTCCAGCTGCTGAAGGTGCTGTCCCGCCACCCGCAGGGCGTGGCCGCCGACGGCGTGCTCGAAATCCTGCCGGACGGCTACGGCTTCCTGCGCGGCGCCGAAGCCAGCTACTTGGCCGGCCCGGACGACGTCTACATCTCTCCCAGCCAGATTCGTCGCTTCAACCTGCGCACCGGCGACTATATCGCCGGCCGCATTCGTAACCCGAAGGACGGCGAGCGCTACGTGGCGCTGAATCAGCTCGACACCATCAATGGCGAGCCTCTGGAAGCCAGCAAGGGCAAGGTGCTGTTTGAAAACCTGACCCCGCTGTTCCCGCGCCAGCGCTTCACGCTGGAGCGCGGCAACGGCAGCTCGGAAGACATCACCGGCCGCGTCATGGACCTAATGTCGCCGCTCGGCAAGGGCCAGCGCGCCCTGATCGTCAGCCCGCCGAAGGCCGGTAAGACGATGCTGATGCAGCAGGTCGCCACCGCCATCACCACCAACCACCCCGACGTGCATTTGATCGTGCTGCTGGTGGACGAGCGTCCGGAAGAAGTCACCGAAATGCAGCGCACGGTGCGCGGTGAAGTGGTGTCGTCGACCTTCGACGAGCCGGCCGCGCGTCACGTGCAGGTGGCCGAGATGGTGATCGAGCGCGCCAAGCGCTTGGTTGAACACAAGAAAGACGTGGTAATCCTGCTCGACTCGATCACGCGTCTGGCGCGTGCCTACAACACCGTCGTGCCCAGCTCCGGCAAGGTGCTGACCGGCGGCGTCGACGCCAACGCTCTGCATCGCCCGAAGCGCTTCTTTGGCGCGGCGCGCAATGTGGAAGAAGGCGGCAGCCTGACCATCATCGCCACGGCGCTGGTGGAAACCGGCAGCAAGATGGACGAGGTGATCTACGAAGAGTTCAAGGGCACGGGCAACAGCGAAGTGCACCTTGATCGCCGTATTGCCGAGAAGCGCGTCTATCCGGCCATCAATATCAACCGCTCGGGCACACGCCGCGAAGAGCTGCTGATCGAGCCAGACATGCTGCAGAAGATCTGGATTCTTCGAAAGCTGCTGCATCCGATGGATGAGCTGGCCGCGATGGAGTTCTTGCTAGAGAAGATGAAAAACACCAAGTCGAACGACGAGTTTTTCAACTTCATGAAGCGCTGAGAAAAAGCCCCGCACTGCGGGGCTTTTTTGTTGCGAAAGTCTCGATGCGACGCTGGGAAGGTCGAACCGCACGCCGCCCAAGCCTTCCGATAGACTGCGATGCAATTCACAGTTTCACGCCGCCGCCCGCATGGATCGCTACGCCGTTCGCCCCCTCGACCTGACCACTGACGGTGCGGCGTTTGCCGCGCTGCTGGCGCGAAACATCTCCGGCCTAGACCCTAATGCCGCGGAGCAGAAAGCCCAGCGGGCTTATCTGGACAATCCCGAAGGCCACGGCCAAGCCTTTGCGCTGGAGGCGGCCGATGCGCCCGGAGTGGCCGGGGCACTCTGTCTGCAAAACCGCCGTTGGCATCACGCCCGAAGCGCCTTCGCGGTCGCCTGCTTGGCCGACTTCAGCGTGGATGCCGATCACCGCTCGCTGGGCCCGGCCCTGCGCTTGGTTCGCCATGCCGTTGAAGCCTGCCCGACCCCCGTGCTGTACGGCTTTCCGAACCGTCTTGCGCGCGGGCTGGTGGCTCGGGCCGGACTGCGTTCGATGGGCCGAATGAGCCGCTTCGGCAAGCCGCTGTCGCTGCGGGCTCTGGGGCGCGGGCCGCGGGCCACGCGCGGCCGCCGCCTGCTGGCCGGTTTGCACGGGCTGGCCGACCCGCTGCTGCGCCTGTGGGACGCGGGACTGGCATGGCGGCGCGGTCTGGGCTGGCGGGCCAGTGAAGCGGCCTTCGGTGAGCCTTGGCTGGACGCCCCTTGGACCGCGCGAAATGCGGCCCTGCTGCTCTCCACTCGCGACGCACGCACGGTGGCTTGGCGCTACGCCAGCGACCTGAAACACGATTGGCGACTGGCGCGCGTCGATGATCGCCTTGGCCGACCGATGGGCCATGTGGTGTGGCGGCTGGCCGATGGCATTGCCGAGATCGGTGACCTGCACGGTCGCGACCTTCCCAAAGGTCTGACGCCCCTGCTGCTGGCCTTTGCGCCGTTCGCGCGTCGCCACGGCGCGCTGGCGCTTTCGATCGAATGCTTGAGTAGCGCGGCCGCACTAACGGCGATTCGTCATGCAGGCTTTCTGCCCTATGCCAGTGGCGATGAGGTGCTGGGGCGCTGGCCCGATGATTTTGCTTGGCCGGAGGCCGCATTTTTAACCGGCTTCGACCGCGACACGCACTGAGCATGTGTGGTCTCGCCGCCCTGATTCACCCCGCCCACGCCGCGCCGCCGCAAGCCCGCAGCATCGCCGCCATGGTGGCCGCCATTCGCCACCGCGGCCCGGATGGCGAGGGCGTGGCGGTGAACGAAACCGTGGGCTTGGGCCATGTTCGACTGGCCATCCTCGACCTCGCCGGCGGCGCTCAGCCGATGGGCAACGAAGACGGCATGGTGCAGGTGGTGTTCAACGGCGAGATTTTTAATTTCGCCGCGCTTCGGGCTTCGCTGGAGGCGCGTGGGCATTGCTTCGCCACGCGTTCAGACACGGAAGTGCTGGTGCATCTTTACGAAGAGCAGGGCGACGCCATGCTCGATGCGCTGGACGGCCAGTTCGCCTTCGTCTTGCACGATCGGCGGCGACGACGCGTCCTGATGGCCCGCGACCGCGTGGGCATCCGGCCGCTGTTTTGGGCCCGCGTCGGCCAAGGCATTGCGGTGGCCTCGGAGGCCAAAGCGCTGTTCACTCTTCCCGGACTGCGCCGCGCGCTGGACCCGATTGCGCTGGCCGAAACCCTGTCGTTTTGGACGCCCCTGGGCGCACGCAGCGCCTTCGAGGGCATCCAGCAGCTGCCGCCCGGGCATCGGATGGTGCTCGACTTGAATGACCCTGATCTCACACCGCAGATCAGCCAGTGGTGGGACTGGTGCTTCCCCGAAGGCAACGCCCACGACGGCGGCAGTGAGGCCGAGCACATCGAGACCCTGCGCCGTCTGCTCGACGATTCAGTGCGCGCACAGCAGGTGTCCGACGTGCCGGTAGGCACGTATTTAAGCGGCGGACTTGACTCGTCGATCGTCAGCAGCTTGATTCGCGATGTGTCCGGCGAAGGCCTGCAGAGTTTCTCGCTGGTGTTTGACGAGGCCAGCTACGACGAACGCTCATGGCAGCAGCTCATGGTTCGGCAACTTGGCACCCAGCATCACGAAGTGCGCATGGACGCCGCCACCATTGCGGGACTCTTTCCGCAGGCGATTTATCACGCCGAAATGCCGCTGCTGCGCACCGCGCCCGCGCCGATGCTGGCGCTGGCTCGAGCCGTGCGGGCCGCAGGCGTCCGCGTGGTGCTGACCGGCGAAGGCGCCGACGAGGCCTTCGCCGGCTATGACATATTCAAAGAGGCCGCCATGCGTCGGTTCTTGGCGCGGCAGCCGAAAAGCCGCTGCCGGCCGCGATTGCTTGAGCGCCTCTACCCGTGGATGCCGAAACAGGGCGGACGATCGGCGCTGAATGCCCATTGGCTGCTGGACGACGCGCAGGAGGAACTGAGCCAGCCCTGGGCCTCGCATGCGCTGCGCCTGCGCAGCACGCGACGCGCCCTCGCTTTCCTGACGCCCGATCGCCGCGCTGAACTGGGCGCCATTCGCCCTGAAGACACGCTCTCGCAGGGTCTACCCGAAGCCTTCTCGCGCTGGACGCCGCTGGCACGCGCGCAGTACATCGAAGCGCACACCCTGATGTCGGGCTACTTGCTGTCGGCGCAGGGCGATCGCATGGCCATGGGCGGCTCGATCGAAGCCCGATTTCCGTTCCTTGATCATCGCTTGATCGAATTCGCCAATCGCCTGCCGCCGCGCCGGAAGCTGCGCGGCTTGGACGAAAAATGGCTGCTGAAAAAGGCCTTTGCAGCGCGACTTCCGGACGGCATCGTGCGCCGACCGAAGCAGCCGTATCGCGCGCCGGAGTCGCAGGTGTTCTTTGTCAACGGACAATTGCGCGAGTCAGCGGCAGAACTGCTTTCGCCCTCTGCGCTGACGGAAGCCGGGTGGTTTGATCCATCGACGGTGCAGCGCCTCATCGGCAAGCTGGCGCGTGGGCAGGCCGCCAGTTTTTCCGACAACAGCGCGTTCTTGGCCGTGCTTTCGGTGCAAGGCCTGCACGCGCAATTTGTGGCGCCCGCTGGGGCTCTGCAGGCGCCGTTATGACGACGCTGATCACTGCTTTCTTGCAGCGGGCGCAGGCCGAACCGAATCACGCCAGCCTGATCGTCGACGGCGTCGCGGTGGACGCCGACGCCCTGCTTCGGCGAGTACTGGGCACGGCCACACAACTTCATGCAGCCGGCGTCCGACCGGGCGACCGCGTCGGGCTGTGGCTCGATAACGGCCTATCAATGCTGGCCGCACTCATGGCCGTGCAATACCTCGGCGCTGTGGGCATGGCGCTGTCGCCGACCCTGCGCGCGCCGAAACTGGCGACCATCCTGAGCAACACCGACGCCAGCGCATTGGTAACCGACGCGGCGCTGTCGCGCAGCCCGCTAGGAAGACTGCTGCGGGCATCGATGACTGACGCGCGCTGCCGCTGGCTGGACGTGGACGAGTCGACCGGCACCGATGGCGATGCCCGTAGCGATAGCGCTGCCGCGCCCCCCGCGCCTTACGCCGGCGGGCAGGACGACACGCTGGCGATGATCGCGCACACCTCGGGCAGCAGCGGCGAACCGAAGGGCGTGATGCTGAGCCGGCGCAATGTGGGCTGGGCCTGCGCAACCATCGCGGACTATCTTGAGCTTGGGCCCGGCACGCGAATCGGCTGCGCCCTGCCGCTCAGTTTCAACTACGGCCAGACACACCTCTGGATGAGCCTCGCGCGCGGCAGCACTTTGGTGCTGGATCGTGGTTTTCAGTTTCCGTCCGCATTGATCGAGCGCTGGGCCAGCACCGGCGTCGACCTGCTGCCGCTGGTGCCCACCCAGCTTGCGATGCTGCTGACGCAGCCGCGCTTCCATCCGACGACGCTGCCTGCGCTGCGAACCGTGACCACTGCGGCAGCGGCCCTGCCGGCCGACCTGCAGGCCGCGCTGCGAGCCCGCTTTCCGGGCGTCCGCGTGCTGCCGATGTATGGGCAAACCGAATGCACGCGGATCAGTTTTTTGCCGGCCGATGCGCCAGATGGCGATCAAAATGGCATCGGTTGCGGCCTTCCCGGACAGCGGCATTGGCTGGAAGACGAGACCGGGTGCGTCGTCGACGGCGCGGGTCAAGGCGAACTGATCGTCAGCGGCCCGCACGTGATGCTCGGCTACTGGCGCGGTGCTAGCGGTGGCGATGGCAGCGGCAGCACGCCGCGGCAACCCGACCCCATGCCCCGCCTCGACCCAGAAACCGGCGAGCGCTGCCTGCGCACGGGCGATTGGTTCGAGCGCAGCGCTACGGGGAATCTGCGCTTTCTGTCGCGGCGCGACGAGATCATCAAATGCGGGGGCGAGAAAGTGTCGCCACAGGAAGTGGAGGACGCCCTGCGACGCCAGCCGGGCGTGGCGGCCTGCGCCGTGCGTGGCGTGCCCCATCCGCTGCTGGGCGAGGCCGTCCATGCGTGGGTGGTCGCCGCGGAAGGCGCCGTCCTCGACCCCATCATCTTGATGCGAAATGCGGCGCGGCAGCTTGAGTCCGCAGCATGGCCTCGCGGCATCACGCTCGTCGATGCCCTGCCGATGTCTGACCGTGGCAAGGTGCTAAAGCGCCTGCTTCCCGACCCCCCAAACAACCCCGGCACGAATCCATGACCCCGATAAAAACCGCCATCCGACACTTCTTGGCCGAACAGTTTCTGTTCGACGACGCGACGCGCGACTACGGCGACGCCGATTCGTTCATGGCCCTGCACTTACTGGACTCGATGGGCTTCATGGAATTGGTCACCTTTCTGGAAACCGAATTCGGCCTGCGCGTCGGCGACGATGAAATGGTGCCGGAGAATCTCGATTCGCTGAACGCACTCGAGGCCTTCGTCGCCCGCAAGCGCGGAGCCTGACCATGGCGCCACTCTCACCCTCCATTCTCGAACTCGACTCCGGTCGCGAAGTTGCGCGCATCGCCGCGTGGATGCGCGACGTGGTGCCCGGCACGCTGCGACGACGCGGGGTGGTCGTGGCCGTTTCAGGCGGCATCGACAGCAGCTGCTGCGCCGCCTTGGCCGTGCGCGCCTTCGGCCCCGAGCGCGTGTTCGCGCTGCAAATGCCGGAGCGCGACAGCAGCCCCGCCTCGGGCGAATTGGGCGCAGAACTCATCCGCCACTTAGGCATCGACTCGATGACGATCGACCTCGGCCCCGCGCTCGAGGCCTTGGGCGCCTATCGCGACCGCGACGCGGCGATGGCCCGCGCGCTGCCGGGCTACGGCGAGGGCTGGCGCAGCAAAATTGTGCTGAGCGGCGGCCTGCAGGGCGGCATCAATCACTTTCGCCTGATGGCCGAGTCACCCGACGGCCAGTCGCACGACGCGCGACTGGGCCCGCGCGAATATCTTGAGATTGTGGCCGCCACGAATCACAAGCAGCGCTTACGCAAAGCGATGGAATACCACCACGCCGACCGCCGCCATTACGCCGTAATCGGCACGCCGAATCGGCTGGAGTACGACCAAGGCTTCTTCGTAAAAAACGGCGATGGCGCCGCCGACCTAAAGCCCATCGCGCACCTCTACAAGACGCAGGTGTATGCGCTGGCGCGGAAAATGGGTCTGCCGGACGCGATTTGCAGCACGGTACCGACTACCGACACCTACAGCCTGCCGCAGGGTCAGGACGAGTTCTATTTCGCCCTGCCCTATGCGCAAATGGACTTGGCCCTGTGGGCGTTTGAAAACGGCCGCGAGGCCAGCGAGCTGATGGCTGCGCTGAAGGTTGATGCGCGTCAGGCCGAAGCCATTTACGCCGACATCGAAGCGAAACGCCGCGTGGCGGCGACCCTGCATGCCGCGCCGCTGACTCTGCGCGGCGAGGCTTGAGTCTGGCTTCGGCCTCGCATTTCGCGAAGCCGAAACAGATCAGCTCAGTTCAATACCTGACCGCGCACTTCATCAACCAGTTCGAAGGACCCAGAAGCGCCTCAGGGATCGCGCGGTTTCAGCAAACGCGCCAGCGAGGGCAGCATGCCGGTCGCGGGCGGAGCGGCCGGCGGCGGGGCATTAGCGGGCTCACTCGCGCGAGCCTCGCGCTCGAGGGCTTGAATTCGCCCCGGCTGAAACAGCGCCGCGATGTCGACAAAGCCACGAATCAAGGCCAGGTCAGGCGGCGTGCGACCCAAGCGGTCGCGAGCGCTGGGGTCGGCGCCTTCGCGCAGCAGACGCTCGACCGAGCGGCCCAGTCCGTGCAGGGCGGCCAGATGCAGGGCGGTCAGGCCGCGGTGCTCGACGTGCGCAAGGCCAACGCCTTCGCTCAGCAAACGATCCAGCGCCGCCAGCAGCACCTCTTCGTCGACGCTGGCGCCGGCTTCGGCCCGTGCGCCGAGCAGCAGCAGGGTGGGCGTCTGTTCGGCGGTGCTGACGGCGTCGGCATCGGCATCGGCCAGCAGCAGGGTGTCGAACAGGGCCAGCACGCGCGAACGCTCGCGCGAGGTGAAGGCAAACAGCGCGGCACAGTGCAGGGGCGTCAGGCCTTGGGCGTCCTGCGCCGATACCGCTGCGCCGGCCCGCAGCAGGCGCGACACCAAATCGGGCAGGCCCAAGGCAGCGGCGAGCATCAACGGCGTGACGCCCCCGGGCATCGGCAGCTCGGGGTCGGCACCAGCGGCCAGCAGGCGATCCACCACCGGGCCGTGACGCATGCTGATGGCGGCCGACAGAGGCGTGGCGCCGGTGCGCGCCGAAAGGCCGTGGTCGGCGCCAAGGCCCAGCAGATGGTCGACCAAGGCTAGATGCCCGCCGCCCGCGGCGCGCAGTAGGGCCGTGCAGCCCTGAGTGTCGAGGCTATCGGCCGGCAATCCGAGGCCAATCAAACGCACCACAGCGCCTAGGTCACCGGCCATCGCTGCAGCGGGCAGGTCGCCGGGCTGCAGGGCGCGGCCGGGCAGCTTCCAGGGGCCCCAGTCGAGCCACTCGGCCAAGTCGCGGCGACCGCGAGCCAGCGCTGCGCCGTGCGGAGTCTGTCCGTCGGCAGCGCGCGAGTCGGCCGACGCGCCGTGGCGGATCAGGCGCTTGATGGCCGACTCGTGGCCGCGATTCACCGCGTGATGCAGGGGCGTGGCGCCGCGAGCGTCACGCTGAGCGGGATCAAGACCGCGGGCCAGCAAGGCGTCCAGCACCGGCAGGCTTGGCGCCTGCGAGGCGAGGCCCAAGCAGGTGTCGCCGCCGGGCGCAGCGGCGAAGGGATCGACGCCGCGCTCAAGCAGCAGCAGGGCAATGGGTGCGGCGCGCCACGCTTCTTTCTGCGTGGCCTGCAGCCAGCGGCCCAGCGCTCCGGCGCCCTGCGGCGTTTGGCCGCGCGACAGCACAGAGCGCAGGCCGAGCTCGGCGTCCAAGCCGCGATCGAGCAGCAGCAGGCCGACGCTGTCCATCGCCGAAACGCGGTCGTCGACGTGGGCGCCGGCGTCGAGCAGCCACTCGAAGGCGTCGATGCCTGCAGGCTCGGCGAATTCCAGCAGCAGCATCGACAGCGCCACGCGAGACGGCGGCTCGGGTTCGGCGATCACCGCGGCGGCGGCGGCAAAATCGCGCTGGCGCAGGGCCTCGTGCAGGCGCTCGCGCGGTGGCGTCAGCGCGGTCTCGACGTCGACGCCGGCCACATCAGCGGGCAAGGGGTAGTCGGGGTCGAGCACGGCCACCAAGGGCCAGCGCCCGCCACCCACGGCGTGGTCGACCGGGCGGCGGCCCGCCGCATCGCGGACGTCGCGGTCGATGCCCAAGGCCAGCAGGGCGCGCAGGCGCTCGGGGTCGGCGCCAGCATCGCAGGCCAAGGCCAAGGCATTGCGGCCGGCCAAGTCCTGCGCGTGCGGGTTCGGCGACTTCGCCAGCACGGCCTCGAGCAGGGCCGAATTCGGGGCGGCGGCGGCTTCCAGAAACGCCGTGCGACCTTCGTCATCGGCGGCGTCGACCGAGGCTCCGGCGTCGATCAGGGTTTGGGCGATTTGCGGGTGGCCGGCCGCAATGGCTTCCAGCAAAGCCGTGCGTCCGTGGGCGTCGCGGGCGTCCACCTTGGCCTTGTGCTTGAGCAGCAGCTGCACACCGGCCGGGTCATCGTCGTCGCCGGCGGCGGCGGCCAGCAGCACGGGCTGGGCGCCGGGCAGCTCGGGCTTGGCGCCACGCTCCAGCAAAAAGCGCGCGACGCGCCAGTTCGACGAGGCCAAGGCCAAGGCCAGCGGCGGCTGCGCTTCCGCATTCAGGGCCAAGAGCTCGGCCCCGGCGTCCAAGAGCTGGGCGGCGATGGCCGGGTCGGTGCTGCGCGCCGCGTGATGCAGCGGGGTGTTGCCGTCGCGGTCGGCCAAGCGCGGATCGGCGCCATTCGCCAGCAGGGTGGTCACGGCATCGATGCGGCCGTGCCACGAGTCGCGCGTGGCGGCCAGCAGGGGCGTCAGGCCCGCGTGCTGCTGGTTCAAGTCCACGCCGCGGCCGATCAAAGCGCGCAGCAGGCGAAGATCAGGCAATAGGGCCGCCAACATGGGCAGGCTGCGCTGGTCGCTGGCGCCGGGCTCGGGCAAGGCGTCGGGGTCACCGCCGGCCTCCAGCACCGCAATCGCCGCGTCGATCTGACCGCTTCGAGCGTGGGCGTAGAGGTCGCCGCCGGCCAGTTCGGCTTCGTCGTCGCCCTGCGGCGCGTCAAACAAGGGCGACTGCGCGAGGGGCGGCTCGATCACCGGCGGGGCCTCGGGCGCCGCGCCAAAGCGCTGAAGCAGACCATGCACCGCCAGCAAGCCGACGGCATACGGCACCGCCAGCCACCACACCGAGTCCAGATGCGGCGGCGGCCACACCAGCAGCCAGCCGCCGATGGCGGCGGCCAGCACGGCGGCAGCAAGCACCAGACCACGACCCACCGACCACGTGCCGGGCACGGCCGAAGCCAAGGCCGCCAATCCACCGCCCCGGCGGCCCGCGAAGGAAAAGAGCGTCCACTGCCGCCACAGCACCGTCCACGCCAAACCAATCACGGCGCCCAAGCCCAAGGCTGAGGACAGGCTGCCGGTTTGCAGCAGGCCCGTGTAAGGCCAAACCAAGGCCAGCCCCAGCAGGCCGAAGGTGGCGCCCCACAGCACGCCCACGCTCACTGCATCACGCCACCACAGGCGCCGCGCGGGAGACTCGGGCGCCGGCCAAAGCATCGCCATTCCCAGCGCCAACGCGGGTTGCGCCAACCAAGGACCGACCAAAGCCACGAGGCCCACAGGCCAGAGCGCCGGCAGCAGGGCCGCACCCAGGCCAGCCAGAATCAACGCTGCGGCAAAGGTTCGGGATAAGGCCAACCGCGCCTCAGTCATCCGTCGACACCGAAGGCGGCGGCGGACGCTGGAGGTGATACCCGGCCCCGGCCAAATGCGCCCGCACCTCGTCGACGTTGGCCCGCGCCAGTCGGCGCTCGGGGGTCAGGGCCACTTCCAAAATAAAGCGAAGTTCCCCCACCGACTCGCGGATGGGGTCGGGAAGAAGGTCGAAGTCGTCGCGGGTGCGCAGGTAGACGAAGGTCTCGTCTTTGCGGAGCGACTTGTACACGTATGCCTGCATGGCCCATGGGCGCGCCGGGCGCCGGTGAAGGGTATGCCAAGGATTGTGGCTGCTGCAGGCCCTGCCGTGAAGCGCCCTGCTAGTCTCCGCGCTCGGATCGAGCCAGGAAACGCCCATGTCATCCCTCTCTTCGCCACGCCGGATTCGCCTTCGCGCACTCAGCGCCGCAGCGCTTGCGGCCGGCCTCTCCGGCGCCCTGAGCGCTGATGCCAGCACCCGCACGGCCGTCGTCACGACGCCTCTCACGCTGGACCTGGCCATGTCGCATCCCGACTGGATTGGTCCGCCGGTCGAGCAGCTGTGGTGGAGCGCCGATTCGGCGCACGTGGCCTATACCTTGAAGCGCGAAAACTCGCCCGTACGCGACGTCCTCCGCCAGCCTGCCGCGGGCGGTGACGCAGTGCGACTCAGCCCGGCAAACGCCGCTGAAGTCGACGCTCCCAATCCCATCTTCGACGCCCGCCGCACGCGCATGGCCGTGTTGCGAAACAGCGATGTCTTCGTGGTGACTTTGGCCACCGGCCAGCGCCAGCAGCTGACGCAAAGCGCCGAAAGCGAAACTGACCTGCGTTTCGCCGCCGACGGCAATGCCGTGTTCTATCGCGTGGGCGACGAGTGGCGTGCCTTTGATTTCGTCGCGCAGCGCGAGCGCACCGTCGCGGTGTTGAAAGCTGAGAAAGACCCGATGGCCGCGCCGAAAGCCGACGTGCTGAGCGACGCCGAGCGCCGCCTGATCACCACCATCGCCCGCCAGCGCTCCGACGCCGAGGCTTTGGCCGCGGAAGCCAAAGCGCAGCGCGACGGCGACCGCAGCCGCAGCGTGGCGCCGGTGTATTTGGGCGACGAGGTGAGCATCGCCGCTAGCAGCCTGTCCACCGACGGCCGACACCTGCTCGTAGCGCTGGAGCCGAAGTCAGCCGACGCCGGTCGCGTCGGCCACATGCCGCGCTTCGTCAATGCCGACGGCTACGAAGACGTGGAAGACGTGCGGACCCGAGTCGGCAGCAATGCACCGATCGCGCAGAGCTTCCAACTGATCGATCTGGCCGACGGCAGCGTGAGCGCGATTGATTTGAAAGCGCTGCCCGGCATTGAGGTCGACCCGCTGGCCGCGCTTCGCAAAGCGAACGAACAGCCCGAACTGGAGGGCCTACGCGCCGTGCGCTTGATGGACGTTCGCTTCGCGCCCGATGGCACGCCGCTGGCCATGCTGCGCAGCGTCGATAACAAAGACCGCTGGATCGTTCGCATCGACCGCGACAGCGCTGCGCTGTCGATCGTGCATCGCTTGACCGATGCCGCGTGGATCAATTGGAACTTCAACGACTTCGGCGTGCTGCCCGACGGTCGCGCGTGGTGGCTGTCGGAAGAAAGCGGCTACTCGCATTTGTATTTGCAGGACGGACGCCGCGCCAAGGCCCTGACCTCGGGCCGCTGGGAGGTGTCATCGCCCGCGCTCACGTCCGACGCCACGGCCTTCGTCTTCGTTTGCAATCGCGAATGGCCCGGCGACTATGAACTGTGCCGCGTGCCGGTGGTCGGCGGCGACGTGCGCGAACTAACCGCGCTCGATGGCGTCGAAGATTTCGCGCTCTCGCCCGATGGGCAAAAGATTGCGCTGCGCTGGTCGGCCTCGTTCACTCCGCCACAGGCGGCAGTCATCGGCATCGATGGCGGCACGCCGGTGCGGCTGACCGACACCCGCAACGACGCGTTCAAGGCCATGCCCTGGCGCGCGCCGCGCTTTGTGCAGGTGCCCAGCAGCGATGGCGCTGGAATGATCTGGGGCAAGCTCTATACGCCCACCGACATGGACCCCACGAAGCAGTATCCGGTGGTGATGTTTGTTCACGGCGCGGGCTACTTGCAGAACGTGTTCTCGCGCTGGCCGGTGTACTTCCGCGAACAGATGTTTCATCAGCTGCTGACCGACCGCGGCTACCTCGTTCTCGACCTCGACTTCCGCGCATCGGAAGGCTACGGCCGCGACTGGCGCACCGCCATCTATCGGGAGATGGGCAAGCCCGAACTGCAGGACTACAAAGACGGCATCGACTTTCTGGTGGCTAAGCATCAGGCCGACCGTGGC
>JBBQIA010000003.1:0-20578 GCA_038324485.1 Lysobacterales bacterium | reverse complement strand
CGTGCTCTCAAGCCCACGATGCAGGTCCACCCGGCGCCACCCGGCCTCCCGTCCCGCATGCGAAAAATCCTTGAGGTCTTGGACGATGCGACGCACTCGCTCCAAGCCCTCGCGTGACTCGTTGATCAGGCCGGGCAGGTCGGTGGAGACGAAATCAAAATCCACCCGCGCACGCACTTCGGCCAAGCTCGCCAAGGTGGCTTCGTCAAGCTGCGGGGCCAAGGCGCGCTCGTAGGCGTGGATCAGTTCAAGCAGGCCGCTGGTGTAATCGCGCAGGCTGACCAAGTTGCTATGCACGTAGCCGATGGGGTTATTGATCTCGTGGGCGATGCCGGCGGCCAATTGACCGATCGATGCCATCTTTTCCGACTGCAGCAGCTGCTCTTGCGTGCTGGAAAGTCGCGCGTAAGCCTGCTGCAGTTCGCCGTGCCGACGTCGCAGTTCGTCTTGTCGATGGCGGCCCTCGGTGACATCGCGCAGCAGCACCAGATGCGCCGGGTTGCCGTCGAGGATCCAGGGATAGCGGCGAACGGCAAAGACCAAGCCGGAGTGCTCGTCGCGCACTTCACCGCTCCAGCCGACCGTGGCAGCCTCATCGAAGACGGCGTCGGCGAGCAGGGCGACTAAGCTTTTCGGGTTATCGGGGTCGTCTGGGTCGCTGTCCAATCGGTGCGCGAGGGTGACGGCCGCCGGATTGGCGTAGTGGACCGCGCGCAGAGCATCAACCAGCAGCACGCCTTCTTCCACCATTTCGAGGAAGGCGACGAGTTCTGGGTTGCTGGGCTGGCTGGGAAGCCAGAAGCGGCCGGGTGGGGTTTCAGACATGCGCACACCGTCGAAGCGACGGTGAACAGGCTACCGGGGCTTAGGCGACGGCGATAGGCCGCGACCACTCACCGTGAGCGCGCTGCCCACCGCGGTCGTAGCCAACAGCTTCGCTGCGGCCGAGCTGGCGCAGGGCAAAGGCCACTGCGCGACGACGACGGGCCAGCATCAGCCCGTTGTCGCGATTGAACTGAGCCAGCGCGGCGACGCGCGGGGCGTCGTCGCTGGTGAGGCCTGCGGATTCCGCGGCGCGCAGCGCCTGCAGCTTGGCTTCCGTCGAGTTCAGAAGCGCCTCAACGTCCGGCCCGGAAAGGGCGTCGCGTTCGGCGTGCAGGGCGGCTTCGAGGGCATCAAGCAGGGCAGCGGTCATGGCGGTCGTCCGTTTAGATGCTCAACTGCCGCTCGAGCGCATCAAGGCGCTGGGCAATCTCTTGCGGGTCGATGCGGTACGTTCCTGCCGCTAGGGCAGCACGCAACGATTCGATCTTGGCTTGGTCGAGGGGGGCAGGTCCTGCTTTGGTCTGCCGCTGCACGACGCGCAGTGCCTCGGCCTCGCCGGTCAGTCGGACGTTGTCCGACGACGGGGCCTGCACGGCTGCAACGGCTTGGGCACGCGGGGCGCCTGACCGCTCGATGGCGGCAGGCGCAGACGCTGCCGCCGGCGCGGCGGCCGGGCGGGGCGCTGAAGCTCCCTCAATCTTGCTGGTCATGGTGGTGTCCTCCGGAACAATTGGTTCCTCACGACCGGTAACGGCCCGGTCACGAGCGACTTTAGCCCCAATGGGAAATATTTTTCGGGGAGGCCAAAACTGTGATGGATCACGCGCTTCATCGGCTTTAGCGACCGACCCGGACTTCGCCGGGGGCCGACACCACGCCAGACAGCACGCGGCGGGAGCTTAAGTTCTCGACCCGCACCACTTGGCCGGTGCCGGCATCGGCCAGCGCGCGACCGGCCATCCGCACTTCAAAGCCGCCGCTGCCGGCCACGAGCGCCACGGGTTCGCCGCGTTTCACCGTGGCGACCACGTCTAAATCGGCCCGGGTTAGTACCTGACCCGGCCGCCCCCCGCGCCGAAGGCTCTGGCCCAAGGCTTGGTTCAGATCGGTCAGTGGTGCCGCGCCAAGCCTTGCGGCGTCGCGGGTTTCCACCGTGAGCGCAGCGGCGGTGAGGGCTTGGCCCGGCGCTACGGCGGTCTGCAATACAAGGACGGACTGAACGCGCTGCACCCGGACAGGAACAAAGAGGCGCCAGCCTTCCGGGCAGCTGACTTCAACATTGACGGCCGAAATCGGATGAGCTTGAAGGGCGTGCGGGCAGGGCGGCATGCGCAGCGCCGGGTCCAGATGGGCCTCGATACGGGCATCGCCGGAGGCCAGGGCGGCCTCGGCGGCGGCGCGAATGGACTCGACGGTCTGAAAGCCGCCGTCTTCAGCGGCCACGCCGGGCGCGAAGGCGAGGAGGCCCAGCACCAGCCCGAGGGACTCCATATGCAAGGTGCGTCGCGCCTTGGGCTGCGGCCATGCCCAGGGTCGCCGGAAGGGCGGCACGGGCGGTGGCGCTGGCATGGGCGTTGGGGCTTCGGGGCGGGACATGGGTCACTCCGGGCAAGGTAGGCTCGGCTATGCGGTGCAATCTGTGTGCCGTGGCGGTGTGGGTGCTGCTTCGGCACGCCGCATGCACGGGCAAAGCCGCATTCCCCGCTCAAGAAGGACCGAGGCGGGCCGACAACCACAGGGACGATCCATGAATCAGGGACTGCCGAACCGCATGTCGCGCGATCTGCTGAACCGCATCGACCAGCGAACCCGCCTGGCCGGCCACAACCGGCTGGCCTTACTGCTGTTCCGCCTTGGCGGTCGGCAGCTGTTCGGCGTGAACGTGTTTAAGGTGCAGGAAGTGCTGCGCCGCCCGTCGCTGTTTCCGATTCCGCGACTGCCGCCCGGCTTTGTTGGCGCTGCAGACATTCGCGGCCGATCGGTGCCGATCCTCGACCTTGGCAGCGCCGTGCGCTATCCCGAGCGCCATCTCGACCCGCCGTATTTGGTGGTGACGGAATTCAATCGTTCGGTGCAGGGCTTCCTGGTGGCCGAGGTCGACCGCATCGTCAACATCGCGGTGGAAGACATTCATTCGCCGCCCGAGTTGGGCGTGGAAGAGAGCTACCTGACCGCGGTGACCCGCTACAACGGCGACCTCATCCAGATTATCGACGTGGAATTGGTGCTGGCCGACGCCACCGGCGCCAAGATGGTGCAGTCGGTGAATCGCGGCGTAGGCTTAATGCAAGGCGGCGAGCCGGTGCGAATTCTCGTTACCGACGACTCGCGCGTAGCGCGCAACCAAATTCGCGGCGTGCTGGATCAGCTGGGCGTGTCCTCCACCCTGCTGTCGGACGGGCGTCAGGCGCTGGATCATCTGAAGCAGCTGGCCTCGGAAGGCATCGACGTAACGCGTCATTACGCGATGGTGATTTCAGACATCGAAATGCCCTCGATGGACGGCTACACGCTGACGACGGAAATCCGCCGCGACCCGGCCCTGACCGGTTTGTACGTGCTGCTGCACACCTCGCTGTCGGGCGTGTTCAACAACGCCATGGTCGATCAGGTGGGCGCTAACGCCTTCGTCGCCAAGTACTCGGCCAGCGAGTTGGCCGACAAGGTCATGGCGCGCGTTCAGGCCTTCCAAGCCGCGGCCTAAGGCCCGATTTCGAGCTGTGGCACGCGGCTTGCACCGCTCCTGGGTACTTCCCGCCCGGAGCCGCCCATGGCCGGTCCCTTCGACAATCCGCTTGGTCTGTCCGCACTGACGCTGCCGCTTCGCGAGCAGCGCTTGAACGTGCTGTCGTCAAATATCGCCAATGCCGATACGCCCGGCTTTAAGGCGAAGGACTTCGACTTTTCGGCCGCGCTGAAGGGCGCTGAAGACCAGCAGCGACGCGTCAGCGCTCGCGCGACGTCAGGCGTTTCGATGGGTTCGGACGGCGGGATGTCCGGCGCTGATTTCCAGCGCTATGTCACCACCCGTCAAGCGCTGCAGCCGAGCCTAGACGGCAACACGGTAAACACCGAAACCGAGAACGCCGCCTTTGGCCGCGCGGTGCTGGAGTACCGCGCCTCGCTGACCTTCTTCGAGTCCCGAGTGCGCGGTCTGATGACCGCGATTACGGGCCAATAAAGGACGAATGCCATGAGCAGCCTGCCCATTTTTGACGTTGCCGGAAGCGCGATGGCCGCGCAGTCGGTGCGCCTCAACACCATCGCCTCGAACTTGGCCAACGCCGACACCGTTGGCCGCACCGCCGACACGGCCTACAAGCCGCTGGAGCCGATGTTTGAAACCTCGCCGATACGCGACCAGCCGGGCATGACCGGGGTTCGCGTGCTGAGCGTCGATGAGTCCGACAAGCCCGCCATCAAGCGCTACGAGCCCGGTCATCCGATGGCCGACGCCGAGGGCTACATCTACGCGCCCGACGTCGATCCGGTGGCGCAAATGGTCAACCTCATTTCGGCTTCGCGTGGCTACCAAGCCAACGTCGAAGTCTTGAACACGGCCCGCGAGCTCGCGCTCGCGACCCTCTCCATCGGCCGCTAATCCGTCTCTTTTAGGAAGCCTCATGTCCTTCGACATCAACGTGGCCAACGGCATTGGCCTCTCTACGAACTCCGCCACGCAAAGCCGCATGGGTCGCGCCGACCTCACCTCGGCCGATTTTCTGCGCTTGATGACCGAGCAGCTGAAGAACCAAGACCCGCTGAAGCCGCTGTCGAACGCCGAGTTCGTCAGCCAGATGGCCGAGATGTCGACGGCGCAGGGCGTGGGCGACCTGGAAACCTCGATGGCGCAGATGACCGCCGCCATCAGTGGCGACCAAGCGCTTCGCGGCGCGGCCTTGATTGGCCGCACGGCACTGATCGAAACCGACCGCCTGCCGCTGATGGCCGGTGCCGACGGCGTGCTGTCTGCTTCGGGCGTGGCCGCGTCGCCGGGCGCTGGGACGATCACGGTGGACATCACCTCGACCAACGGCGCCTTGGTACGCCGCTTGCAGGTACCGGCCGAGGCCGCGGGTGACGTCTCGTTCCATTGGGACGGCACCAACGACCAGGGCCAGACCGTCGCGCCCGGCACCTACCTGATGCGCGCCAGCTTCGGCACCGGCCGCGACGCGCAGGCGGTAGGCACCGGAACGATGGCGCCGATCGAGAGCGTCACCCTCGATCCGCAGGGAATGTTGTTGAACCTGCGCGGCTTGGGCACGGCACCGCTGTCGGCCATTCGTCGACTCGGTTAATCGCTACACCTCTTTTAACGCCACACCGATCCACCGCCACCTTTCTGGAGCACCGCCATGAGCTTCCGCACTGCACTTTCTGGTCTTGCCGCAGCCACCACCGATCTGGCGGTGACCTCGAACAACATCGCCAACGTTTCGACTACGGGCTTCAAAGAAGGCCGCGCTGAATTCGGTGACGTCTACGCCGCGTCGATCTTCGGCACCTCGCGCAACACTGCCGGTTCTGGCGTGCGCGTCACCGGCATCACCCAGCAGTTCACGCAGGGCAGCGTCGAGTTCACCAACCGCAATCTCGACATCGCGATTTCCGGGGGCGGCTTCTTTACCCTCAGCGACAACGGCGCCACGGTGTACTCGCGCGCTGGTAACTTTCAGCTCGATCGCGACGGCTTTGTGGTGAACCCCGGCGCCGCGCGCTTGCAGGTGTTCCCGCCGGTCGGCAATGGCGGCAATACGTTTGAAACCGGCCGCCTGCAGGACCTGCAGCTGACCACGACGGACAGCCAGCCCAATGCCAGCACCGAAGTGATCGTCGGCTCGAACCTGCCCGCTGACGCGCCGGCGCCGATCACTGCACCCTTCGATCCGAACGACACCGACTCGTTTAATCACTCGACCTCGATCACCGTCTACGACTCACTGGGCGTCGCCCACGTGCAGACCCTGTATTACGTCAAGACGCCAAACCCGAACGAGTGGCAACTGCATAACTACATCGACGGCACCGCCGTGGGTGCTGCGCAGACCCTGCAGTACGACAACCAAGGTGCTTTGACGGCGCCGGCCACCGGCACCGTCACCCTGCCGCCGTACACGCCGACCAGCGGCGCGGCGCCCATCACGCTGACGCTCGACTTAGAGAACTCGACGCAGTTCGGCAATCGCTTCGCGATCAATGATCTACGCCAAGACGGTTTCACCACCGGCCGCTTGATTGGCATTGAGGTCTCGCAGGCGGGCGTGGTGTTTGCGCGCTACACCAACGGCGTCGCCGACCCGCTGGGCCAAGTGGCCATGAGCACTTTCCCGAATCAGCAGGGCCTGCAGAACCTCGGCAACAACTTGTTTGCCCAGAGCTTTGAGTCGGGTGACGTGCGCCGCGGTGCGGCCGGTACCTCCGACTACGGGCTGATTCAGTCCGGCGCTTTGGAAAGCTCGAACGTCGAGCTGACCGAGCAGCTGGTGAACATGATCATTGCGCAGCGCAACTTCCAGGCGAACGCACAGATGATCCAGACCACCGACCAGATCCAGCAGACCGTCATCAACTTGCGTTGATGCCTGACTGACGCCGGAGAACGAGCATGGACAGGGCCCTCTACGTTGCAATGTCGGGTGCGCAGGCGAATCTGCGCGCTCAGGCGGCGGTGTCGCACAACTTGGCCAATGCCTCGACCACCGGGTTCAAGGCCCTGCTGCACGCCACCGAAGCGTTTCAGGCCACCGGTGCCGAACTCTCGTCGCGGACCTATGCGATGGGCGACATCGGTGGCTTTGACGCCACCGGCGGCGGCCTGCAGACCACCGGCAATCCGCTCGACTTCGCCTTGAACGGCGCTGACCTGTGGATGAGCGTGGCCGATACCGGCGGTCAGGCCGCTTACACGCGCGCCACGGATTTGAAGCCCGACGCCACCGGTCGCCTGATGAATGGCCGCGGCGATCCGGTGCTTGACGACGGCGGCCAGCCGATTGCGCTGCCGCCCTTCCAAAGCCTATCGATTGGCGGCGACGGTACGGTTTCCATCGTGCCGCTCGGCGACGCCACCGGCACGTCGCAAAACATCGCGCGCATCGGCGTGGTGCAGGCCGCGCCCACCGAACTCAAGCGCGGCGAAGACGGCCTGTTTCGGCCCACCTCCACCGCCCCCGAAGAGCAGCCCGTACAGGCCGCCGGCAATGTCTTGATGAATGGCGTGCTGGAGAGCAGCAACGTCAATGCCACCGAGCAGCTGGTGGCGATGATTTCCCTGTCGCGGCAGTTCGAGATGAATTTGAAAGTCATCCGCAGCGGCGACGAAAACGCGCGCGCGGCTAACACCCTGCTGCGCGCCCGCTAAACCGCACGACCCCCGAACACACCAGCGAGAACTGCCATGAACCCCGCCCTGTGGATTGCCAAAACCGGACTCGACGCGCAGCAAACGCGCATGGCCGTCGTGGCGAACAATTTGGCCAACGTCAGCACGACGGGCTTCAAGCGCGACCGCGCCAGCTTCGAAGATTTGCTGTATCAGCAGGTGCGCGCCCCCGGCGGCGCCAGTTCGCAGCAGACCAATCTGCCTTCGGGCCTGCAGCTGGGCACCGGCGTGCGCGTGGTCAGCACGGCGAAGTCGCACATCCAGGGCAACTTGCTGCAAACCGGCAATGCGCTGGACGTGGCCGTCAACGGTCGCGGCTTCTTCCAAGTGCTGCTGCCCGATGGCACCGAGGCCTACACCCGCGACGGCAGCTTTCAGATCAACGCGCAGGGCGAGCTGGTGACCAATTCCGGCTACACCGTGCAGCCCGGCATTCAGATTCCGGAAGGCGCGCAGGCCGTGTCGATCGGCAGCGACGGCACGGTAACGGCGCAGATCGCGGGCCAGGCCGCGCCGCAGGAAATCGGCCAGATCACGCTCACCGATTTTGTGAATCCAGCAGGCCTGTTTGCCAAGGGCGAAAACCTGTTTCTGGAAAGCGGCGCTTCGGGTCCGGCGCAGGGCGGCACGCCCGGTCAGGCCGGCTTAGGCCTGCTCGCGCAGGGCTCGCTGGAGAGCTCGAATGTCAACACCGTCGAAGAGCTGGTGGCGATGATCGAAACCCAGCGCGCCTACGAGATCAATGCCAAGGCCATCAGCACCACCGACCAGATGCTGGCCTATCTGAACAACAACGTCTAATTGCTGCACTAAGCGCACCCCGAGGTATCGCCATGAACACTGTCCCGTTTGCCGCCATCCGCTCCTTGCGTGGCGCACGTCTGTTGTTTTTGGCGCTGGGGCTGCCCTTGCTCACGGCCTGCGGCCACGGCGCGATGATCCGCGGCGACGTGCAGGCTCTGACGCCGCTGTCGGCCAACGCAGTGATGCAGGTTCCCGTGCAGGCGATGACGCCGCCCAGCGCCGGCGCCATCTATCGCGAAGGTCCCGGCCTGCGGCTCTACACCGACCGCAAGGCGCGCGAGGTGGGCGACCTTGTCACCATCACGCTGTCCGAGCGCACGCAGGCCAGCACGCGGGCCAATACCGCCATCACCAAAGAGTCGAGCAACAGCATGTCCGGCTCGGTGTTCGGTGCGCCGGTGACCGTGGGCGGCAACGATATTCTCAATAATTCGCTCAGCAATAGCCGCGACTTCGCGGGCGACGGCAATTCAACGCAGAGCAACCAGATCACCGGCACGGTCACCGCCCAAGTGGTGCAGAAGTTGCCGAACGGCAATTTGGTGATTCAGGGCACGAAAGAACTGACCCTCAATCAGGGCAACGAGCTGATCCAAGTGCAGGGCATCGTCCGCACCGCCGACATTGGCTCGGACAACACCATCGCCAGCACCCGCGTGGCCGACGCCCGCATCGTCTACGGCGGCCGTGGCCCGATGGCCCGCGCCAACGCGATGGGCTGGCTGGATCGCTTCTTCAACGGGGCGTGGTTCCCGAACTGAGGACGGCCCCGGCCGTTTGGCCCGGGACTTGCAAGTTATCGCTCGAGCGGCCGATACCGCCGGAGAGTGCTATGCCCCGTACCGCCTTCCATCGCTGTCTTCCCGCCCTGCTGGCGGTCCTTGCCTTCGCGACCCTCGCGGCGGCAGCGCCTGCCTTCGCGGCCGAGCGCATCAAGGACCTGGCCCAGGTGGACGGCGTTCGCGGCAATCCGCTGATTGGCTACGGCTTAGTGGTGGGCCTCGACGGCACCGGTGACCGCACCAGCCAGTCGCCCTTCACCACGCAAAGCCTGAAGAACCTGCTCGACGAACTCGGCGTGACGGTTCCGCCGGGTGTGAACCCGCAGGTGAAGAACGTCGCGGCCGTGGCGATCTCGGCCGAGCTGCCGCCCTTCGCCCGTCCGGGCCAAGTGATCGACGTGACCGTGTCGTCCATCTCTAACGCCGTGAGTCTTCGCGGTGGCGCGCTCTTGATGGCGCCGCTGAAGGGCGCCGACGGTCAGGTGTATGCCGTAGCCCAAGGCAATTTGGTGGTGGGCGGATTCGGCGCGCAGGGCAGCGACGGCTCGCGCGTGTCCGTCAACATTCCTAGCTCTGGCCGCATTCCGAACGGCGCCATTGTTGAGCGCGCCATTCCCGATGCGCTGGCCCAAAGCGGCGCCGGCGGCGTGATCACGCTCGGCCTGCATCAGCCTGATTTCACCACCGCCAGCCGAATGGTCGAAGCCTTGAACCGTGCCTTCGGCGAGTCCGCCGCTACGGCCTTAGACGGCGGCACGGTGCAGGTGCAAACGCCGACCGATCCCGGTGCTCGCGTGGCCTTCTTGTCGCGCGTCGAGAACCTGACGCTCGAGCCCGGCCAGCTGCCGGCCAAGGTCATCGTCAATGCGCGCACCGGCACCGTGGTGATCGGCAGCAATGTGCAGGTGCTGCCGGCGGCTGTGACGCACGGCTCGCTCACCGTCACCATCACCGAGAGCGTCAACGTCAGCCAGCCCGCGCCGTTTAGCCAAGGCGAAACCGTGGCCGTGGCGGAATCGACCGTTGAAGCGACGGTGGACGGCTCGCGCATGTTCCTGTTCAAGGGCGGTACGTCGCTCGACGAAATCGTGCGTGCGGTCAATGAAGTGGGCGCGGCACCCGGCGACGTCATCGCCATCCTCGAAGCCTTGAAGCAGGCCGGCGCGCTGCGCGCCGAGCTTGAGATCATCTGAGGACGCGGTCATGCGCATCGACGCCCCCGCCATTCCGCTGCAGCCGCGCTCGCCCAACGACGCGGCCGAGATCGATCGCGTGTCGCGGCAGATGGAAGGTTTGTTCGCACAGATGATGATCAAGCAGATGCGCGACACCACCCTGGGCGATTCGATGTTTCCCGGCGCGGCAGGTCAGTTCCGCGACCTGCACGACGAACAAATTGCGAAGTCGCTCACCTCCGGTCGCGGTCTGGGCTTGGCCGACATGATTTCCAAGCAGCTGCATCAGCAGGCCGGCACCACGCCGCCCGGCGATAAGGGCGCGCTGCCCCTGTCTTTGGCGAAAGCCGGCACGGCACCGATGCTGCCGCTCGACACCTACACCCGCCCGATGGCGAGCAAAGCTCTTACGCGCGAGCCCGAGATCCGTCCGCTGGCCCTGGCTTCGGCTAACGGCGACGTCCGCGCTAACGCTCTGCCTATCGACACCAAAGCGGCTGCCAGCGCGCGCTTGGTGCCGACGCCAGAGGCCTACGTACCCGCGTCAGTCGCAAAGTCCAGCGCGGCCGCCGAGGCCGCTCGCGCCGCGGGCCCGTCGAACGCCCGCATCGAAGCCTTCGTCGCCAAAGTTTGGCCGCAGGCCGAAAAAGTGGGCCGCGAACTCGGCGTCGATCCGCGCGCCATCGTGGCGCAGGCCGCGCTTGAGACCGGTTGGGGCCGCAGCACGATTCGTGGCGATGTGGGCCAGACCGGGACCGCCAACAATTACTTCGGCATCAAGGCCACCGGCGGCTGGCGCGGCGCCAGCGTGTCCACCGACACCCAAGAATTTGCGCAGGGCGCCTTCCGCACCGAGCGTGCCGCGTTCCGCGCTTACGACGGCGTCGAGCAAAGCTTCGCCGACTACGCTGCCCTGCTGAAGAAGAACCCGCGCTATGCCGCGGCCCTCGGCGCGGGCAGCGACATTCGCGGCTTCGCCCAAGCCCTGCAGCGCGGCGGCTATGCCACCGACCCGTCCTATGCGCGAAAGATCGAATCGATCGCCACGGGCCCCACGCTTGAACGTGCCCTGGCGCGGCTCGACATCAATGACGCTCGCGGCCCGGCACAGCCGGCAGCGGCGCGTTCGATGCTCGCGGCTGGCGGGATCGGAGTCTTCTAATGCCCAGCATCCTTGGCAACGGCACCAGCGCCCTGCTGGCCTTTCAACGCGCGCTGGCCACCAGCAGCCACAACATCGCCAACTCGACGGTGGAGGGCTTCACGCGCCAGCGCATCGAGCTGAGCAATCGCGCTGGCGACGGCCTGCGTACCGGCTACATCGGTGCCGGCGTGCAGGTGGGCGGCATCACCCGCGTCAGCGACAGCCTGGTCACCAATCGCCTGCTCGACAGTCAGGGCGAGGTCGGGCGCTTAGACCTGATGAATGGGTTTTCGAATCGCATCGATCAACTGTTCACCGACGCCACCACCGGCCTTGCGCGGCCGTGGTCGGCCTTTTTCGATGCGGCGCAAGGCGTGGCCGCAGAGCCGGCCTCGCAGGCTGCGCGTACCGAAATGCTGGGCCGTGCTGAAGCGCTGGTCTCGCGGTTCGAGCTGCTTCAGCAGGGCTTGAATCAGGTCGATAGCGAAATCAACGCGCGCCTTCGCGGCGGCGCCGATGAAGTGAATCGTCTGGCCACCGAAATTGCGCGCTTGAACGTTGAAATCGGGCGCAACGGTCCGGGCAATGCCTCGCCGGATTTGCTCGATCAGCGCGACCGTTTGGTCTCGCGCATCGCCACGCTCACTGGCGTCAGCACCCTGCCGCAAGACGACGGCTCGCTGAACGTGTTTACCGCCGGCGGCCAGCCTTTGGTGATCGGCGCCAACGCCTCGCGGCTGGTGACCACGCAGGACGACTACCGCCCCGATCGCAGCGTGCTGGCCCTGCAAACGGCGGGCGGCACGGTGCGGCTTGGCGTGGGCAGCGTTGCCGGCGAACTGGGCGGCGCCTTGGCGGCACGCGCCGACTTGGTCGACGTTGGTCGCGCCGAGCTGGGCCGCATTGCCGCGGCGCTCGCCGAGTCGGTGAACGCGGCCAGCGCGGCGGGCCTCGACCTCAACGGCAATGTGGGCACCGACTTCTTCTCGCTGCCCGCGCCGGTCGCTTTGCAGAACCGCAACAACACCGGCACCGGCGCACTCGCGGTCAATATCGCGGACGTGGGCGCCGTCGACGGCGTGCCGCTGGAGTTTCGTTTCGACGGCACCAACTGGACCGCGCGCCGCACTGACACCGGAGCCGGTGTCGCTTTGGCCGGTTTGGGCACCGTGGGCAGTCCTTTCTTGGCGAATGGCCTGTCCATCGTGGCCTCGGGTGCGCCTGCCGCCGGCGACCGCATCTTGGTCGAGCCGACCAGTACGGCCGCCAGCGACATTGGTGTGGCCATCAACGACCCGAACCGCATCGCCGCCGCCAGCCGCATTCGCCCTAGCGCCGACCTGACGAATTTGGGTCTGGGTCGCGTGGTGTCGCTGGCGGTCGTCGACGCCACAAACCCGGCATTGGCCACACCCGCCACCCTGCAATTCCTGACGCCCACCACCTACAGCTTGAACGGCGGCCCTGCGCAGGCCTACACGCCGGGGGCGACCATCGCCGCTAACGGCTGGTCTTTGGTGCTCGACGGGGCCCCGCGTGCGGGCGACGTTTTCCGCGTGGGCGCCAACACCAGCGGCTCCAGCGACAACAGCAATATGCGCGTCTGGGCGGCATTGGATGACGCGCGCGTGCTGTCCGGCGGCGCCAATTCCTTGAACGACGCCATCGGCGCGCAGACCACGCGGATCGGCTCGGCCGCCCGCGAAAGCCGCTTTTCGCTGGAAAGTCAGAACGCCATCGACTCGGCCCTGGTGCAGCAGCGGGAATCGGAATCCGGCGTCAATCTGGATGAAGAGGCCGCTAACCTGCTGCGCTATCAGCAGGCCTATCAAGCCGCGGCACAGGTGATCTCGATTGCCGACAACGTGTTCCAGACTTTCCTCGCCGCTGTGCGTCGCTGACGGGCCCTCGCCATGAGCTTCAATCGCATCTCCAGCAACACGCTCTACGAGGCCAACATCGGTCAGCTGCTGCGTCGTCAAGCCGAATTGATCGCCACGCAAAACCAAATTTCCAGCGGCCGTCGCGTCAATACCGCGGCCGACGACCCGCTCGCCGCTGGTGCGGCTGTGGCCCTCGACCGCAGCTTGGCGGAACTGGATCGCTTCGACCTCAACGCCAACGTCTTAGGCAATCGCCTGAATTTGCAGGAAGGCAGCTTGGCCCAGGCCGGCGAGCTGCTGCAGCGTCTGCGCGAGCTCTCGATCCAAGCCGCCAATGCGCCACTGTCGGCCGCTGACCGCAGCACCATTGCCCGCGAAGTGCGGCAGATTCGCGACGGCCTCTTGGGCATCGCCAACGGGACGGACGCCGGAGGACGCTACTTGTTCGGCGGCACGCAGGACGATCGCCCGCCCTTCGTCGATGCCAGCAGCGGCATTACTTATGTGGGCGACCAAACCCAGCGCCGCGTCGACGTGGCCCCCGCCTTGGCGCTCGCTGATGCCGAGCCGGGCAGCGAAGTGTGGATGCGCATTCCCACCGGCGATGGCCGCGTGGCGGTGACCGCCGCTGCGACCAACGTCGGCACCGGCCTGCTGGGCACCTTTGGGGTGGTGGATGCCGCGGCCTGGGGTGTGGGCGGCAATGTGGGCTATCGGGTGGCGTTTACCTCGCCCACGACGTATGAGATTCAAGACGCCGGTGGCGCGCCCCTGCTGCCGCCGCAGACCGGCACTTACGCACCGGGCGACACGCTGACCTTTGAAGGCCTGCAGCTGCGACTCAATGGCGAGCCCGCTGCGGGCGACGTGTTCACCGTGAACCCGTCGGGCCGCCAAGACCTATTCACCACCATTGGCTTGCTGGCCGACACGCTCGAGTTGCCCGCCACGACCGTCACCGAGCGCGTGCGCCAGCAGAACGCCATCTTCAATGCGCTGGCCGACGTGTCGTCGGCGCAGGATCACCTGGTCGACAAGCGGGCGGCGGGCGGCGCGCGCTTAGCCGGCATCGACGAAGCCTCGGCGCTTCGCGAAGCCACCTCCGTCACGCTGAAGGCCACATTGTCTGACTTGCGCGACGTGAACATCGCCGAAGCCGCCAGTCGGCTGGCGCAGCAGAGCACCGCGCTGGACGCCGCACAGCTGAGCTTCCAGCGCGTCGTGAGCCTGTCTCTGTTCAATTACTTGCGCTAAATCACACTCTGAGCTCATCCGGGGCTAAAGCCCGGGTCGAAAGGGCCGTTACTGGTTACAGCAGCGGGAGCTAGGGCCACGGCCCCCCACCGCGGCCCCGGACAGCTCCACGCTGGACCGGCCCACCTTTCGACCCGGAGACCACGTCCATGAGCGTTATTAACACCAACACGATTTCGCTGAACGCTCAGCGCAATCTGCAGAACAACAGCGCCTCGCTGGCGACGACCATTCAGCGTCTGTCCTCGGGCCTTCGCATTAACAGTGCTCGCGACGACGCCGCCGGCCTCGCCATTTCCGAGCGCTTCAGCACCCAGATCCGCGGCCTGAACGTCGCCGTTCGTAACGCGAACGACGGCATCTCGCTGGCGCAGACCGCTGAAGGCGGCCTGTCGGAAGTCGGCAACAACCTCCAGCGTATTCGTGAGCTGGCGGTGCAGTCGGCCAACGCCACCAACTCGGCTTCGGATCGCGCGGCGCTGAATGCCGAAGTCAACCAGCTGGTCGACGAAGTGGATCGCGTCGCCAAGCAGGCTGAGTTCAACGGCACCAAGCTGCTCGACGGTTCCTTCTTGGGCCAGCTGTTCCAGGTCGGCGCCAATGCCGGTCAGGCCATCGCCATCCAGAAGACGGCCGACGCCAAGGCCTCGAGCCTTGGTGGCGCGACCTTCGACGCCATTGCTGCGACGGGCGTTGCCACCGGCACCGCTACCGCCGCGACCTCCATCACCGGAATTTCGGTGACCGATAGCCTCGGCAATGCCGTCACCATCGATGCGGTCGAGATCGCCATTGGCGACACGGGTGCACAGATCACCGGCAAAATTGCGGCGGCCATTAATGCCAAAATTGGTGAGACGGGCCTGTTCGCGGAAGTCAACGGCACGGGCATCAACTTTAGTTCGGTGCGCGAGTCGGTCGATGCCAGTGGCGCCTTTGCTGGTTACACGGTGAACTTCGGCACCGAAGGCACGGCGTCGGGCCTCACGCTCGGATCGGGGCCGGCCGCGAACTCGGCAGCCCCAGCGGGCAACCCGGTCTTCCTCGACGCGCTCGACATCTCGACGGTGAAGGGTGCGGGCCAGGCGCTGGCGATCATCGACAAGGCCCTGACCACCGTGAACTCGGCCCGTGCCGATCTCGGTGCGGTCCAGAACCGCTTCTCGTCGGTGGTGGCTAACCTCAGCACCAGCTCGGAGAACTTGACCGCTTCGCGCAGCCGGATCCGCGACACCGACTACGCCAAGGAAACGGCCGAGCTGACCCGTACGCAGATCTTGCAGCAGGCCGGTACGGCGCTGCTGGCCCAGGCCAACCAGATCCCGCAGAACGTGCTCTCGCTGCTGCGATAAGCGCTACCGAGGCCGTCGCTCGCGGCGGCCTCGTTTAACGCAACGCCTTAAAAGGCGGGCCTGATCCCGGGCCCGCTTTTTTTTGCCTAAAATTCGCGCGGCGATCCTCTTGCGAGGGCGCACAGGGAAGCTCATGAGCGTCATCAACACCAACACGATTTCGCTGAATGCTCAGCGCAATCTGCAGAACAACAGCGCCTCGCTGGCGACGACCATTCAGCGCCTGTCGTCGGGCTTGCGCATTAACAGCGCTCGCGACGATGCCGCGGGCCTCGCCATTTCCGAGCGCTTCAGCACCCAGATTCGCGGATTGAACGTCGCCGTTCGCAACGCGAACGACGGCATCTCACTGGCGCAGACTGCCGAAGGCGGCCTGTCGGAAGTCAGCAATAACCTTCAGCGTATCCGTGAGCTGGCGGTGCAGTCGGCCAACGCGACCAATTCGGCCTCGGACCGAAAGGCGCTCGATGCCGAAGTGCAGGCGCTGAAGTCGGAGATTGACCGTGTTGCGTCGCAGGCCGAATTTAATGGCACCAAGCTGCTGGACGGCAGCTTCCAAGGGCAGCTTTTTCAGGTGGGCACCCAGGGTGGACAGGCCATCAGTCTGGGAACCATCCAGAGTGCTCGCGTGGCCGAACTGGGCACCCGAACAGGCGAGGCGGTCGAAATGAGTCTTGGCGCCTTTACGTCAGGCCAACGGCTTACTGCTTCTGAGACTTACGAGGTCACCTTCACCGCAGGCAGTGACGTCCTGTCGTTTGATACGAACGACGTCTCATTCGGTCCGTTCATCACTGCGCAGGAAATCTCGACTGCACTCCAATCGGAAGGTTTCAATGCGGACGGCAGCGGCACGGTAAGCGGGTTCACACTCGACTTGGGCGGTGAAGCGACCATTGAGGATGCTGTGGCGAACGGATCGCTGGTCGTAGCGCGATCGGATGGCGTTTCGTTCACTCGCGTCGAGACGGCAATTGAAGGTTTTGGCCCCGGCGCATGGTCTCCTGCCCCGTCTTTTGCCGGAGCGACAACCAGCATCGCGGGCGCCGGCAGCAACATCCGCGGCTTCGAGTCATTGAATTTGCTGGACGTGGAGGCATCCACTGACGCCATTCTTGCCATGGATGCGGCGCTCACGGCGGTGAACGCCGCCCGTGCCGACCTCGGTGCGGTGCAGAACCGTTTCTCCTCGGTGGTCGCCAACCTGAACACCAGTTCGGAAAACCTGAGCGCTTCGCGAAGCCGAATCCGCGACACCGACTACGCCAAGGAAACGGCTGAGCTGACCCGCACGCAGATCCTGCAGCAGGCCGGTACGGCGCTGCTGGCCCAGGCCAACCAGATCCCGCAGAACGTGCTGTCTCTGCTGCGATAAGCCATGGCGCCACATTGTTCGACTGAAAAGGCCGGGGGAAACCCCGGCCTTTTTCTTTGCGTGTTGTGGCAGGGAGGCGCCGTGGCACGCGCTTTGCACCCCTAGGGGCAGACCCGTCGGGAAGCCGACCGGTCGGCGGACGCCGTCATGGGTTCGCGAGTTCCTCGGGTCATGCCCGTGGGGACCCTTCCCAACCTTCAGAGGATGCAAAGGTCATGGCCATCATTAACACCAACACGATTTCGCTGAATGCTCAGCGAAATCTCTCTGCAAACAGCGCTTCGCTGGCAACGACCATCCAGCGGCTGTCTTCGGGTTTGCGCATCAATAGCGCCCGAGACGACGCCGCCGGCTTGGCCATTTCCGAGCGATTCACGACTCAGATTCGCGGTTTGAACCAAGCGGCACGTAACGCCAACGACGGCATTTCGCTGGCTCAGGTCGCCGAAGGCGCCCTCGGCGAAGTCGGCAATAACCTCCAGCGCATCCGCGAACTGGCGGTGCAGTCGGCCAACGCCACCAACTCGGCGTCCGACCGCGCGGCGCTTAACGCCGAGGTGCGGCAGCTCGTCGACGAAGTGGATCGCGTCGCCAAGCAGGCCGAGTTCAACGGCACCAAGCTGCTCGACGGCTCGTTCACCGCCCAGCTCTTTCAGGTTGGCGCGAACGCCGGCCAAGCCATCGCCATTACCGAGACCGCCGATACGCGGGCGCAGAGCCTTGGCGGCGGGGTGTTCGACACCTTTGCGGGTGCTGGCGTGGCCAGCGGTACCGCCACCTCGGCGTCTACCATCAGCGGCATCAGCGTCACTGACAGCCTCGGCAATGCCGTGACCGTCGACGACGTTGAAATCCGCATTGGTGACACCGCCGCCACGGTGGTCGGCCGCATTGCGGCATCGATTAACGCGCAGATCGGCGAAACCGGTCTGTATGCGGAAGTCGCGGCCAACGGCGTCGACCTGAACTTCTCGTCGGTGCGTCAGTCCTTAGACGCCAACGGCGCCTTCGCCGGCTACACCGTGAGCTACGGCACGCAAAGCACCGCTTCCGGCGTCACGCTGGGCTCGGCACCGGCGGCGAACACGGCCGCACCGGCCGGCAACCCAGTATTCTTGGACCAGCTCGACATCTCCACGGTGGTCGGTGCGGGTCGTGCTCTGTCGATCGTTGACCTGTCCCTGACTACAGTTAATGGCGGCCGGGCCGATCTAGGTGCTGTGCAGAACCGGTTCTCGTCGGTGATCGCCAATCTGACGACCAACTCTGAGAACCTGACTGCCTCCCGAAGCCGCATCCGTGACGCGGATTACGCCCGGGAAACCGCCGAGCTGACCCGCACGCAGATCTTGCAGCAGGCCGGTACGGCCATGCTGGCCCAGGCCAATCAGATCCCGCAGAACGTCTTGACGCTGCTGCGAGGCTGAGGAACAGGGCGCGATGCCGGTGCTGGAAGGCCTTTCCACACCGGCGTAACGTGGCAGGGGCCGGCGTATGCCGGCGCCTCCGCTTGATGAGGTAAGGATCATGGGTTCCATTTCCAGCCCCGGCATTGGTTCCGGTATCAACGTCAATCAGCTGGTCACCCAGCTGGTGGCTGCCGAGCGTGCGCCCGAAGCCAACCGCATCGCGCGACGTGAGTCAGAAGCGCGTTCGGACTTGGCGGCCTTCACTCAGATCAAAAACACTTTGGCGTCTCTGCGCACTGCCGCAGATACGCTTGACGCCGCTGGCGGGACCGCGGGCCGCAAAGCCACCGTGCAGGCGGATGCCGGATTCACCGCCTCGGCCTCGGCCACTGCCGCCTTTGGTCGCTACAGCATCGAAGTGGTGTCGCTGGCTTCGGCGGAAAAGCGTCAGAGCGCGGCGGTCTCGCCGACGGCTGATCTCGGCACCGGCACCCTCAGCTTTGAGGCCGACGGTGAAACCTTCAACGTCACCTTAGGCGCCACCACGACGCTCGCCGAGCTGCGCGACGCCATCAATACGGCGACGGGTGGTAAGGGACTCTCGGCCACCATCGTCAATGGCGACGCCGGCAGCGTGCTCGTCCTTAACGCCGCCAAGGCCGGAAGTGGCGGCGCCATCACGGTGAATGCCACCGGCAGCATCAGCACCTTCACCGCTGGCCTTGGCGTCAGCACGCCGGCCACCGATGCCCAAGTCAAAGTCGATGGCGTGACGCGCACCTCGTCCACTAATCGTCTGAGCGACCTCATCGATGGCGTGAGCATCGACCTGACGAAGGCGCAGGCCGGCACAGCCTTTACGCTGGATATCGTGGCCGATAACGGCAACGTTAAATCGGCGCTTCAGGCCTTCGTGGGGGCCTACAACGCCTCCCTCGGCGTGCTGCGAAATGTCTCGGCGTACAACCCCGAAACACGAACCGGCGGCCCCTTGGTGGGCGATTCGGCCGTGCGCGGCCTGCAGCAGCAGCTGCGCGGCGCCATCGGTAATGCTTTTTCCGATCTGAGCGCGCTGGGCATTAAAAGCGACAAGAACGGCACGCTCACCCTCGACGTCGGGAAGCTAGACGCTGCCATTGCGGCCAACCCCTCGGCGGTAGACGCGTTGTTCGACAAGTCTTCGGCCGGAAGCCTCGGCAATATTTTGGGTGCTCGCCTTGAAGGTGCGGTAGCCAGCAACACCGGCTTGCTCGACTCGCGCACCAAAGCGTTGAACGACCGGCTAAAGGGTGTGGACAGCGATCGTGCTCGACTGGACGTGCGCATCGCCAAAGTTGAAGACAACTACCGTCGTCAGTACACCGTGCTCGATGGCTTGGTCGCGCAGCTGCAATCCACCTCCAGTTTCCTGACCCAACAGCTCTCCCAGCTTTCGAGAATTTGAGGCCCCTGATGAAACCCCGCGATCTCACCGCTGCTTATCGTCAAACCGCCGTCGAAACGCGCGTCCACGAAGCCGACCCGCACAAGCTCATCGAGCTGATGCTGGAAGGGGCCATCCAGCGACTGCGCACCGCCGAGGCCTGCATCAGCAGCGGCGACCTGCCCCGCAAGGCCAAGGCCGCTTCCGAGGCGGGGGCGATTGTGGATTCGCTGTCGGGATGCCTCGACTTCAGTCAAGGCGGCGAGATTGCCGCACGTCTGGAAGCGCTTTACGATTACGCCTCGCGCCGAATCGTCTCCGCCAATGCGGCCAACGACGCTGATGGCTTTGGCGAAGTGGCAGGCCTGCTTGATGAAGTGTTTTCGGCCTGGAAGCAGGTCAAGCCGGCCTGAACCATGAGCGATTACGCCACCGCATTGCAGGCTCTTCGCGACGCGCGTGACGCGCTCAACGCGATTGACTTGCGCGCGGCCGAAGCCGCCTTGGCAGCCCATGACGAAGCCTTGCGTGCGGCCTGCGCGGGAGCGCATCCGCCCGCTGTCAGCGAACTCGAATCATTGGCCGCCGGGCATCAAGAATTACTCGCCGTGTTGGCAAGCGTTCAAGACGGCGTGGCGCGTGAACTGAGCCACGCGAAAAAAGGCGGCGCAGCTGCGCGAGCGTATTTGGGTGCAGCGGGTGACTAGTCACGCTGCCGCCGACGCGGCCTTGTTCGACGGCGCCGTGTCGTGCGAGTTGCTGGCGCG
>JBBQIA010000002.1:0-20707 GCA_038324485.1 Lysobacterales bacterium | reverse complement strand
CAGCCTTGCATGAGCCCCGCAGAATCTTTGCCGTATCGCGCCGGTCGCTACATCGCCCAGCCGACAGGCTACCGCGCATTCCTCCCTGCCCCGCTTCCACCGGAGCCCGCGCTCAGGCTCGAGGGCGAACTGCAAGCCCTGCTCTCACAGGCCGATCGCGCACTGGGTCGGCTGGATGGCTCGATCCAGACCCTGCCCAACCCCGATCTGTTTGTCTTCATGTACGTGCGCAAGGAGGCCGTGCTCTCCAGCCAGATCGAGGGGACGCAAAGTTCGCTGCAGGACCTGCTGGCTGCGGAAGCCCACATCCTCTCGCCCGACGCGCCGCGAGACGTCGACGAAGTCATCAACTACGTCCAAGCCATGAACTACGGCCTTGCGCGCCTTGCCGAACTGCCGGTGTCGGTGCGCCTCATCCGCGAAATCCACGAGCGCTTGTTGCAAGGGGTCCGCGGCGCGCGACTGACGCCGGGTGAGCTGCGCCGCACGCAGAACTGGATCGGTCCGGGTGGCTGCACCTTGAACGAAGCGATCTTTGTTCCGCCGCCGCCACACGAAGTACCCGAAGCGCTGGGCGCGCTAGAACGGTTCCTTCACACGGAAAGCGACATGCCTGCGCTGATTCAAATCGGCCTCGCTCATGCCCAGTTCGAGACCATCCATCCCTTTCTTGACGGCAACGGACGCGTCGGTCGCCTGCTGATCAGCTTCCTGCTTTGTCAGCGCGACATCCTGTTCAAGCCAGTGCTGTATCTGTCGCACTATTTCAAACGCCATCGCACCGAGTACTACGAGCGCCTTCAGGCCGTGCGCGACGCGGGTGACTGGGAGGCCTGGCTGGCCTTCTTCCTGCGCGGCGTGGCCAGCGTCAGCTTGGAGGCGACCGAAACCGCGCGGCGCATCCTTGCACTGCGCGAAGACCACCGTAGCCGTGTGACGAAGGGTTTGGGCCGCGCTGCGGGCAACGGCCATAAAGTGCTGGAGCACCTTTATCAGCGGCCCATCTTGGCGGTGGCCGATGTCCAGACACTGACAGCAACCTCCTACACCGCAGCGAACACACTGGTCTCGAGACTGGTTGAACTCGGGATACTGACCGAGGTGACCGGCCACCGTCGCAACCGGCTGTTCCGGTATCAGCCCTATGTTGATCTTTTCGGTGACAGCGCAAGCTAAGAGGAAGCGGTGTGAGTGAATGCACATCACTCACCCCGCCACCCGCGGGCCGTCGCTCACGATCCGCCCGTCCACAAGGTCGATGACGCGATCACAACGCTCGGCCAGTCGCGGGTCATGAGTCACCACCAGCACCGCGAAGCCGCGCTCGGCATGCAGGCGACGCATCAAGGCAAAGACCTCGTCGGCGGTCTTGGTGTCGAGGTTGCCAGTCGGCTCGTCGGCCAGCAGCAATGAGGGTCGCGCCATCAGCGCGCGCACGATGGCGACGCGCTGCTGCTGGCCACCGGAAAGCTCATTCGGCTTGCGCTCTGTGAATGCACCAAGCCCGACCGCCTCCAGCAACGACGTGGCTTCGGCACGCATCTCTGGGGTGGGGCGGCCCTCGCGCGCAAGGCGGGGCATCATCACGTTTTCCAAGGCGCTGAACGCCGGAAGCAAATGGTGAAATTGGAAAACGAAGCCGATGGCTTCGCCGCGCAAGCGCGTGCGCTCGGCGTCTTCCAACAGGCGCGTCGGGCGACCCAGCAGGTGAATCTCGCCGGCCGTCGGCGAATCGAGTTGACCGAGCAGGTTGAGCAAGGTGGTCTTGCCCGACCCGGAGGGCCCAATGAGGGCCGCAAATTCGCCGCGCCGCAGTTCGAAACCCAAGCCGTGCAGCACTTCGATCTCGCCGGGCAAGCCGACGTTGTAACTCTTGCGCACGCCTTCAAGACGCAGGACCAGATCATCCGCCACGCATGGCCTCCACCGGATCCAGGCGCGCGGCACGACGGGCCGGCGCCATCGCCGAGAACATGCCGACCACCGTCGCCAGTAGCGAAGCACCGATGAACAGCGAAGGCGTCACGACCAAGGCGAAAGCGCCGCGTCCAGAACGCGCCAAACCCATCAACTCCCAGAGGCCAAGCAGCCCAGCGCCGATGAGGCATCCGAACGCAGCCCCCATCAGCCCGACCAAAGCGCCCTGCAATAGAAAGACGCGCATCACCTGCCCGCGCTCGGTGCCCATGGCGCGAAGAATGCCAATCTCGCGGCCGCGCTGAACCACGCTTACCGCCAGCACGCTGGCGATGCCGAAGGCCGCCGACAGACCCACGAAAATCTTGATGAGATTCGTCGACATGCTTTGCGCGGCCAAGGCGTCAAGGATGTTGCTGTTGAGGGTCATCCAGCTCTCGGCTTGAATGCCGAGCCGCGCCGCAATGCGCTGCGCCACGTCTTCCGCATCAAAAATCTCGCGAACGCGCAGGTCGATGGTAGTCGCACCACCCGGCAAATCGAGCAGGCTCTGCGCCGGCTTCATCGCCAAATAAACGAAGCGCCCGTCCAGATCGCGCACGCCCAGCTCGAACAGCGCCACGATGGTAAAGATGTCGCTGCGGCCGTCGCCGGTATCCAAGCGCAGTCGATCGCCGAGCCCCGCGCCGAGGTCTTTGGCCAGCTCCGTACCGATGGCGATGTCGTTGCCGACGATGCGCCAGCGACCTTCTTTGATGTTGTCCGGCACCGGCACGATCCGCACGTAGCGTTCGGGATCAATGCCCATCAGCACCACGGCGCGACTGGCCGCACCGCGACGCGCCAATGCGGGGCCCGACACCAGCGGCGAGATGGCGGTGATCTCGGGAAATTCGGCGATCGCCGCTTCAAGACGCTGCCACTGATCAACCGAGCGCAGTCGCTGCGCACGTTGGTCAATCCGCGACAGCAGCACGGCGTCGTCGCCTTCAACGCGCAGCGGGCGGGCCACGTCATCGTGCGCGCTAATGCGGATGTGTGCTTGCGTGCCGAGCGTGCGGTCGATGATCTGCTTTTGCAGGCCGCTAATTAGCGCGGTCAGAAACACGATCACGGCCACGCCCACGCCGATGCCGGTGATGATCAGCAGGGTCTGCGCGCGGCCCTCGCGCAACAGGCGCGTGGCCAGCGTCCACTCAAACCACAGGCGTCCCAAATTCATGGGTGATCGGTGACGCGCACGCGGGTTCCCACCGCCGGCGCACCCTTGATCGGCAGCACCGCCTCGCCCTCGGACAGGCCTTCCAATACTTCAATGCGATCAAGGCCGCGCAGTCCCAGCACCAAGGGCGTGCGCACCACGCGGTCCTCGCGCACGACCAAGGCATACGCGGCTTCACCGCCACTACCGAGCTGGATCGCGTCGATGGGCAAAACTCGTGCGCGTTCGCGGCGCCCCACTTCGATGTCGATGGAAACGGTCATGTCTTGGCGAAGCGAGGCGGGGGCGGAGGGCACCTCGACGCGCACTTCCACCGTGCCGGTTTGAACATCAATCGAGGGTGCAATGAACACCACGCGGGCGGGCAGTCGCTCGGTGGGAAACGCGTCTGCAGAGACGAGGGCGGACTGCCCTTCGGCAAGACGATCGAGGTTGCGTTCGTCGACCTGCGCCACCACCAGCAGCTCGCCGTCGCGGGCCAGCTCCACGATGCCGCGCCCGGCCTGCACGACGTCGCCCGGTTCAGCGAGGCGCTGCAACACGGTGCCGGCCACGCGAGTACGAATGATGGTTTGTGCGTGCACCGCTTGGGCGCTGGCCACGCGGTCGCGCAACAGACGCTCGGTGCTGCCGCCCGGGCCGGATGCGCGCGCCTGCGCCTCGGCGGCGACTAAGGCCGCATCGGCCACGCGTGCCGCCTGCACCCCTTGTTCGGCGCGATCACGGGCCACAAGCTGGCGCGCGGCCAGCTCAGCCAAACGGTCTGAATCGCGTCGCGCCTGCGCCGCATTACCCCGCGCCTGCTGCAGTGCAGCGGCATCCACCGGACGCTCGCGCTCCAGCAGTTGGTCGAGCGCCGCACGCGCCTCGTCGAGCTTGGCCTGCTGCGCTTCATCGGCAAGACGCGCCACCACGTCACCGGCGCTGAGACGATCGCCTTCGAGCACGGGGCGCTCAATGAGTGTCCCGGTAATCTCGCTGCCAATGATGACGCGCGAGGGCGTCTCGACGCGGCCGGTGGCCACCACATTGGCGACCAAGGCCCGCTCTTCGACGCGATAAGCCTCGACAACGGGGCCTAGCCACCAAGTCGGTAGCTTCACCGCAAGGAAGACGACGAGGGCCGCAAGCACCAACCAAGGCCATGGACGCCGAAGGGAAGCGGGCAGATTGAGCTTGGACGTTTGCATGCCCAGAGCCTAGCGCAGCGCATCGCTAGCGGGGCGGGGAGGCTCGCTGCTGCAGAAACGTCGCCAGCGATTCCGCACTCGCGCCATCGCGCGTCATCGCGAACGCGTGCTCGGTGTCGCGATGGCGATCCAGCCACAGCCCGCCCTCGGGATGCGGCTCCGGGCGCGTGGCGGCCAGCCACAGCGCGGTGTCCGCGCCCTGATCTGCATCGCGAAGCAAGGCGCGCAGCGCGCGGCGGAAGCCGGGGAGAGCCGTTCGCACGCCCTCGGTATCCACCCAACCGGGGTGCATCACCAGCGCCCGCGGGCCCTGCGGCTGCGCATTCCACCAGCGCGTCAGTTCAATCTGGGCGCGCTTGTGCTGCGCATAGGCCATAAAGCCGTAGTGCTGCGCCGCATCGCTGGCCTCCAGCGCTGCAAGGTCGAGTTTGGCGCCGTAGGCCCCGCCCGAGCTCACCGAGATCACCACGCTGCGGGCGTCGATGGCGCCAGCGGCGCGCAGGGCTTCGGTCATGGCGAAGGGCGCGAGCACGTTCGTGGCGAAGCCGGCTTCAATACCCTCGGGCGTCAAGCGGTACTCGTGCTGCATGACGCCGACGTTGTTCACCAGCACAGCGATGGATTCGGCCGTTGCGGCCAGCGCGCGAACCTCGGCTACGCTGGACAGGTCAACGCGCACGGCGTGCAGACGCGAGGCGTCCACGCCTGCAGCCACGCGCAAGGCATCGAGCTTGCTGGGATCACGGCCCAGCGCGTAAACCTCTGCCCCAGCCCGCAGCGCACCGAGCGCGATGGCGCGACCGATGCCCCCGGTGGCCCCGCTCACCCACCAGCGCTGACCGTGAAAGTCGAAGGGCGGCGCCGGGCTAGCGGCCAAGCGCGCGCGATGCCCGATCGTTGAGAAGGGCCGCGCAAAGCGGGCGTAAAAAAACAGCGAGGCGAGGAATCGCAGCAAGACCTTGCACCGGAAATGAGCGTGCGTGATTCCATCCCAGCGGGCGTCGCTGCAGCGTGTTCCTGCGCAAGGCTAGACTACGGTTTGACTCTCTAAAAGGCGCTCATCCCATGGACAGCCGCGAACCCGCTACGGCTCACACGCCCGCCAGCCTCGGCGCCACGCTTGCCACCCTGCGCGCGGCGTGGGTGGCACAGCGCCCGGATCGCGCCCAGCGCATGGACGACTTAGAACGTCTTGCCGACGCCATCAAAGCCCGCCGCGAAGCGATCATCGACGCCATTAACGCCGACTTCGGGCGTCGCGCTGCGGTGGAGACCCTAGCCGCCGACCTGATGGTGACGCTGGAAGAGATCAAGCACGTTCGCAAGCATTTGAAAGCCTGGATGAAGCCGAAGCGGGCGCCGATCAATGCGCTGTTTTTGCCGGCGCGCGGCGAAATTCGCTACCTGCCGCTGGGCGTCATCGGCATCGTCGCGCCGTGGAACTACCCCTTCCAACTCGCCATCATTCCGCTGGTCGACGCGATCGCTGCCGGCAACCACGTGATGCTCAAGCCCAGCGAGTTCACGCCGCGCACCAGTGCGCTCGTTCGCGAACTCTGCGCTGCAGTGTTTCCGCCCGAGCGCGTCACGGTGATCGAAGGCGACGCGGCCGTGGGCGCGGCGTTCACCGCCCTGCCCTTCGATCATTTGCTGTTTACCGGCTCGACCGCCGTGGGTCGCAAAGTGATGGCCGCCGCCGCCCCAAACCTGACGCCGGTGACGCTGGAACTGGGCGGCAAGTCGCCCGCGCTGATTGCCCCGGGTTACGACCTCACGCATGCGGCCGAACGCATCGCCACCGGCAAGCTTTTTAACGCTGGCCAAACCTGCGTGGCGCCCGACTACGTTCTAGTGCCCGAGGCCGATCGCGATACGTTCATTTCGGCCTACTTGGCCGCCGTCGCCAAGCGGCACCCGCAGCTGGCCGGCAACGCCGACGTCACCTGCGTCGTCAATCCGAAACAAGCCGACCGCCTGCGTGAGTGGCTGGCCGACGCTAAAGCGCGCGGCGTCGAAATTCGTCAGCACGCGCCCGATGACGGCACCAAGGCGCCCGGCGAAATCATCCCGCCTACCGTGCTCATCGACCCACCCGACGAGGCTCGCGTGATGCAGGAGGAAATCTTCGGCCCCCTGCTGCCGGTGAAGGGCTATCGCACGCATGACGAGGCCATCGCCTACATCCTCGGCCGTGATCGTCCGCTGGCCTTCTATCCCTTCGACCGCGAACGCGCCCGCCTCAACCGCACCTTGGACACGGTGGTGGCCGGCAGCGTCTGCGTGAACGACACCCTGATCCAGTTTGGTCAGCACGAGCTGCCCATCGGCGGCGTCGGCGCCTCGGGCATGGGGCACTACCACGGGCATCAGGGCTTTCTCACCTTCAGCAAGGCCATGCCGGTGATGCATCAGGCGCGACTCAACGGCATGGGGCTGTTTGATCCGCCGTATTCGAACCTCATCAAGCGGATGCTGAATTTTCTGACGCGCTGAGCTTGGCCTGACGGCCTGGCGGCCGATATGGGCTACGATGTAATACATTGCATGCAGCCACGTCGGGAACGCGCCATGACCGTCACCAGCATTCGCCTTCAGCCCGACGTTGAATCGGGCCTTGAGGCCGTCACCGAGAAGATGCAGCGCAGCCGAAACTGGATCATCAATGAGGCCGTGCGCGAGTACGTCGCTAAGCAGACGCTGGACGATGCGCGCTGGGCGGACACGATGGCGGCGATCGAAGATGTCGCTGCAGGCCGCGTGGTCGATGGCGAAGCCGTGCATCGCTGGATGCGCTCTTGGGGCACCGCTGACGAGTTGCCGACACCGAAACCCGGCGGGTGAAACTGCTCTATTCGGCAGCCGCGATCGCCGATCTTGATCGCCTAAGGGTGTTCATTGCCGAACACGACCCCGCCGCGGCGCTCCGGATTGTCGATGCACTGATCGCACGCATCGAACGCCTCGCCGACTTTCCGGACATGGGCAGGCGTGTTGCGGACGCACCCGACGCATTGGCCATTCGCGACTTTGTGTTTGGTCCGTATGTGGTTCGCTACACCTTGACCGCGCACGCGCTGATGATCCTGCGGCTTTGGCATCACTTGGAATCGCGCTGAGCGTGGCGTGACGGCCGTCGCTTCGCGCCTTGCCCGGCGCGAACGCGGCCCCCATCCTTAATGGATGACTATCGCCAACAACCCCCTCCTCGACGCCGGCCTGCTGCCGGACTTCCCCGCCATTCAGCCCGCGCATGTGGTTCCGGCCATCGAGTCGGTGCTGGCCGATTACCGAGCCGCCGTCGAGCAGCTGGTGGCCGACCCCAGCGCCCGCGACTTCGATGGCTTGGTCGCGCCCTTGGAGCGCTTGGACGAACGCCTGTCGCGTGCCTGGTCACCGGTCTCGCACCTGCATGGGGTGAAAGACTCGCCGGCCCTGCGCGAGGTGTATGCGCAGGCCGATGAGGCGATCACCGGCTTCACGACCGAGCTGGGCCAGCATCGCGGCCTGTTCGAGGCGATGGCTGCGGTGCGCGAAAGCGCGGAATTTGCGTCCTTGGATCGCGCTCAGCGCACCCTGATCGAAGACAGCCTGCGCGGCTTCCGCATGAGCGGCGTGGCGCTGGAAGAGCCGGAACGTTCGCGCTTCCGCGCCATCCAAACCGAACTCTCGCAGCTGGACACGGCCTTTGAAGAAGCCGTGCTCGACGCCACCGAAGCGTGGTCGATGGCCGTCGAGGAATCGCGTCTGGCCGGCCTGCCGCCCTCAGCACTCGAACTACTGGCCGGGCAAGCCAAGGCCAAGGACGCAGAAGGTTTCATGGCCACGCTGAAAGGCCCCGTGGTGCAGGCGATCCTGTCGTTTGCCGACGACCGTGACTTGCGCGAAACGCTTTACACCGCTTACAACACGCGCGCCTCCGACCAAGGTCCGAACGCGGGCCGTTTCGATAACTCGGCGCGCATTGCGCAGATTCTCGCGCTGCGTCACGAGTCAGCGCAGCTGATCGGCTTCGACAGCGCCGCGCACGAATCGGTGGAAGACAAAATGGCCGGCACGCCGGAGCGCGTGCTGGGCTTTCTGCGCGAGCTGGCCGCCAAGGCGCGTCCGGTCGCACTGCGCGAGCTGGATGAGCTGCGCGCCTTCGCCGCCGAGCATTTGGGCTTGAGCGATCTCCAGCCTTGGGACGTGGCCTACGCCAGCGAAAAGCTGCGGGTGGCGCGCTTCGATTTCGAAGAAGAGCAGCTAAAGCCCTACTTCTCTCTACCGAAGGTGCTGAACGGCCTGCTGGCGCTGACGCAGGAGGTGTTCGGCGTGCAGCTGCGCGAACGCCACGACGTGCCCACGTGGCATGCCGACGTGCAGTACTTCGACGTGCTTGATGCCGACGGCAGCGTGCGCGCTGGCGTTTACTTCGATCACTACGCGCGCGAAGGCAAGCGCGGCGGTGCGTGGATGGACGTCTGCCGCTCGCGCTTCGCGGTGGCCAAGCAAATCCCGGTGGCCTACCTCACCTGCAATATCGCGCCGCCGGTCGAAGGTCGACCCAGCCTGCTGACGCATGACGACGTGCTGACCTTGTTTCACGAGTTCGGCCACGGGCTGCATCACCTGCTGACCGACGTGGGCTGGCCGGCCGTCGCCGGCATCAACGGCGTTGAGTGGGACGCCGTCGAGTTACCCAGCCAGTTCATGGAAAACTTCGGCTGGAAGCGCGAAGCGCTGGACCGCTTCGCTCGTCATTGGCAAACCGGCGAAGCCCTGCCCGACGCGCTGTTTGAGCGCATGAGCGCAGCGCGGCATTTTCACGCCGGCCTATTCTTGGTGCGACAGCTTGAGTTCGCGCTGTTCGACTTCCGTCTGCATCTGGAACACGACCCCGTCACCGGCGCTCGCACGCTCGAGCTTCTGGACGAGGTGCGCAGCGAAGTGAGCGTGCTGACACCACCGGTCTGGCATCGCTTTCCGCATGCGTTTACCCACGTGTTCGCGGGCGGCTACGCAGCCGGTTACTACAGCTACCTCTGGGCCGAAGTGCTCAGCGCCGATGCGTTTGGCGCCTTTGAAGACGCAGCGGCCGAACACGGCAGCGTCTTTGATGCCGACACCGGCGCGCGCTATCGACGCGAAATTCTTGCGGTGGGTGGGTCACGTCCAGCGCTGGAAAGTTTTATCGCTTTTCGCGGCCGTGAACCCGAGCCTGAAGCCTTATTGCGCAGTTACGGATTGGCAGCGTGAGCATCGATGCGTAATGCGCATCCGCCACGGCCCACTGGGGTAGAGTTCCGAAGGCGCCCTGTTCGGGGCGCTGGGGAGCCACACGATGATCGGCCCAGCAAAAGACGCAGATAACGACGGCCAACGCGCAGAGCGTGCCCTCGCGGCAGCGCTCGCGGAGATTGGCCCTACCCTGCCTGGCGCGCTGTTCCGCTATTTGCTTCGCACCGATGGCAGCGACGCTCTGTGGTACATGAGCCCCGGGTCAATTGAGCTGTTCGAGATCTCGCCCGCGCAGGCCGAGGCCGACTTGGCCGGGCTTTGGGCCATGATTGACCCCGAGTGCTTGCCCGGCATGCAGGCCTCGATGGCCGCAAGCGCCGCCGGGCTTACGCCGTGGCGCCACGAATGGCGAATCCGCACGCCCTCGGGCAAACGCAAATGGGTTCAGGGCAACGGCAAGCCCACACTGTGGCCGGAGGGTGGTGTGGTGTGGACCACACTGCTCACCGACGTTACCGAACAACGCGAGTCCCGCCGCCGGGTCGATCTTTCGGAAGCGCGGCTTCGCGCCGTGCTTGAACGAATCGATGCCATTGCGGTGCAGGGCTACGACCGCGACCGCCGAGTATTCATGTGGAACCCCGCGAGTGAGCGGCTCTATGGCTACTCTGAAGAGCAGGCCATGGGCCGCCGATTGGAAGATCTGATCATTCCGTCGCAAGCGCGCGACGCAGTGGTGCGCGACATCGAAGACTGGATCATCGGCGGGCGGCCCATTCCTTCTGCCGAACTCACCCTTCAGGACCGCGACGGAAAGGCCGTGCAGGTGTTTTCGAGCCATGCGCTGTTAGAGAACGCCGAGGGCGCGCCAGAGATGTTCTGCATCGACATCGATATGAGCGATCAACACCGAGCGCTCGAAGCGCTGCGCCAGAGCGAAGAACGCCTATCGCAAGTGTTCGCCGTCACAGGCGAGGGCATCTGGGACTGGGATCTACGCACGAACGTGGTTCACCACAATGCGCGCTGGGCCGAAATTGTCGGTGTGCCGCTCGAGGTTCTCGACCGAGGCATGCAGATCTTCCAGAAGCTTCTGCATCCCGCAGATCGTGAGTGGGTCATGCAGCGCCTGGAGTCCTGTTTGAGCGGCGCCAGCGACGATTACGCTGCGGAATGCCGCCTGTTGCTGGGAGACGGCCGCGAGATTTGGGTCGAAGACCGCGGCCGAGTGGTGGAGCGCGACGGCGCTGGTCGCGCGCTACGCATGCTAGGCAGCATGGCCGACGCCACAGCGCGCCGAAAGGCCGAACAGCAGGCACAACATCTTGCATTTTTCGACAGCCTCACCGCGCTTCCGAACCGGCAACTGCTGGAAGAGCGCCTAGAGCGCAGCATGGTGGTGTGCAAAGCGGCAGGGCGCTTCGGTGCCTTGGTCATGCTGGACCTTGACGACTTTCGCAGCATTAACGACACGCATGGCCACGCCACCGGCGATCGCTTGCTGCAGGCGGCGGCGCAGCGCTTGGGTGCACTGCTGGCGGGCGGCGACACCTTGGCGCGACCCGGTGGCGACGAATTTCTTGTGCTGTTGGGCGACCTTGGCGACGACCTCGATGCGGCGCAGCACGCCGCCGAAGAGCAGGTACAGCGCCTTCGCCGAGCGCTAGACGAACCCATTGAACTCGACGGCAACCGATTTTCGGCAGCGTCGTGTTTCGGCGTAAGCCTGTACCCCTGTCACGGAAGCACAGCGGCCGATCTGTTGCGCGAAGCCGACACGGCGCTGTATCGCGCCAAGGCGCGCGGCACAGGCCATGTTGATTTTTATAGTGCGTCGATGGGCGGCGAAGTCAGCGCGCGCATGCGTCTTGATATGGATCTGCAACAGGCCGTGGAGCGCCAGGAGTTTGAGCTGTATGCGCAGCCCGAAGTCGACGCGCAGGGCCGAATTGCCGGTGCGGAACTTTTGCTGCGCTGGCACCACCCAGAGCGTGGCCTTCTTGCACCGGGCGAATTTATCGAGGCCGCCGAACGCTCAGGCCGCATCGTAGCCATGGGTGATTGGGTGTTAGGCGAAGGCTTCCGCGCCGCTGCGCAACTGGCGTCTGCGGGCTTGGCAATGCCGCTCAGTATTAATGTGAGCCCCACTCAATTCCGTCAGGCGGATTTCGTCGACCGCGTGCGCGCGCACCTCGCGTCGACCGGCGCTAGCCCACGCCAGATCATCCTCGAACTCACCGAAAATCTGCTCATCGACGACGTTGAGCAGGCGGCGCTGCGCATGCGTGATCTGTCAGCGCTGGGCCTGCGCTTTTCCATCGATGATTTCGGCACCGGCTTTTCCAGCTTGGCGTATCTGAAGCGCCTGCCGCTTTACCAGCTCAAGATCGACCGTAGCTTCATTCAAGACACGCCCGATGACGCCAACGATTGCGCCATCGTGAAGCTGGTGATTTCGATGGCTGCCAGCCTAGGCCTGACCGTGGTGGCCGAAGGCGTAGAAACCCGCGAACAGGCCGCGTTCCTGCGCGGCACCGGCTGCGACCTGCAGCAGGGCTACCTCTACGCCCGCCCGGCACCTCTTGAGAGTTGGATTCAAGCACGGCTCGACGAGACGAAAAGCCGTGCACTCTAAGGCCGGGCCAACGCTTTAACGCAAGGCCGCAGTAAAGACCTGCACACAATGCGAAACGGCCGCGTCGTCGATATCCAAATGCGTGGCCAGCCGAATGCGCGGGCCGCCTAAGCTGGCCAAGAGACCGGCCTCGGCGCAGGCCGATCGCAACGCGGGAAGCACCACCTCCGGCACGGTGAGAAACACCAAATTCGTGTGCGGTGTTTCGACCGTTACACCGGCGATGCGCGACAAGCCCGCCGCCAAATCACGCGCGCGGCGATGGTCGTCGGCCAAACGCGCCACATGATGATCAAGCGCATACGACGCGGCCGCCGCGAGAAAACCCGCCTGCCGCCAGCCGCCGCCCAACAGCTTCTTCAGGCGTTTACCGCGGGCGATGAGATCGCCACTGCCCAGCAGGACCGAACCCACCGGCGCGCCCAAGCCTTTCGATAAGCACACCGACACGCTGTGGAATGGCGCGACCAAATCGCGCACCGGCACGCCCTGCGCCACCGACGCATTGAACAGGCGCGCGCCATCCAGATGCAGGGCCAAGCCACGCTCGTCGCAGAGCGCGCGAGCGGCCACCACGTAGTCGCTCGGCAGCGGCCGACCGTGCCAAGTGTTCTCCAAGCAAAGCACGCGGCTTCGCGCGAAGTGCGGGTCGTCGGGCTTGATCGCGGAGCGCACCGCGTCCAGCGGCAGGGTGCCGTCGGACGCCTGCGGAATCGGCTGCGGCTGAATCGAGCCCAGCACCGCCGCACCGCCGCCTTCGTACTTGTAGGTGTGCGCGTCGGCGCCCACGAGGTACTCATCGCCACGCTGGCAATGCGACATCAGCGCAATCAAATTGCTCTGCGTCCCGCTGGGCACAAACAGCGCGGCCTCAAAGCCCAAGTCGCGCGCTAAGCGGTCCTGCAGCGCGTTCACCGTGGGGTCGTCGCCGTACACGTCATCACCCACCTCTGCGTGCAGCATGGCGTCGCGCATCGCCGCCGTGGGTCGGGTGACGGTGTCGCTGCGAAAGTCAGCGCTTGGGGTCGCGGTTGAATTCATCGTGTGGCTCCGGCTGGCCTGTCTGTTGCATCACGCAGGAATCGTAAGCGCAGCGGCCCGATGCTCGATTTTCCCGCACTGCCCGGCATCGGCACCGACATCGTCGTCTCGACACAGCGTAATTCAGCCGCACCGGGTTCGGCGGATAGGCGAATGGGGCTTTCGCAGGTGGCGCTCAATCGCTGCGCCGCGGCGCGAAGGGCGCCGCTCTCAAATGCACTGACCGCCTGCATCTGGGCAGCTGCAACCGACGCATCAACAGCAACGCCCGCCGCCGACAGCGCCGCCATCTGCACCCGTTCCACCCCGGCGTCGCTGCTGATGCTCAGACGCGACCCCGGCGCCAGATACCAAGCTTCCACTTCATCGCGCATCGACGCATCGCGACGCATCACCCAGCCGCCCGACTCGCCAAGCGCCTCGATCTCGCGCCGATCGCCTTGCTCCGACACGTGCAGAGCAGACGCCTCGTCGGCCCCGTAGCCCCAGCGCGCATCGGCCGCCTGCATCGCCATCAGCAGCCGAAGCTCACGCGCGCGCTCCGAGAAATGGGTGTCGACGATCGCGCCGGAAGCCAAGCGCAAACCACCCGCCGGCCACACGGTCAGGGCGTCTTCTGGAATGGCGCCGCAGCGGCCGGCACGACCGCAGCCCGGCTCGGGCGGTGCGCCCACGCGCGCGGCTCGCGCAACTGCGGCTTCGACGTCGCCGTTGCTCAGCATCCACGACGCGCTCTGCACCGCCGCACCGGCACTGGTGCCACCCACCACCACTCGCCCGGCGGCATAGGCCTGCTGCAATTCCAGCAGCCAATCGTTTGCACGGTCGTCGGCATGCACGAAGGCCTGCCGCAGCCGCCACTGATCGCCGCCGGAGAAGAACACCCCTTGCACCTGAAGCATCATCGCCGGCTGCGATTGGCAGAACGCATTCTGATAAGCGTCTAAATCTGGATAAATACGCGCGCGCTGCACCATCCGCAGCCGCTCCATGCGCAATGCGGCGAGCTCAGCGCAATCGCCGCGCGCGAAGCGCGCTTCGGCGACAGCCGCATCCACGGGCCACCAGACGGCATCGGCACCGAGCGCTTCAAATGCATCCAGATAGAAGTCCACCGCGTCCATCGGATCGAGGGCCGACGCCGTAACGACCGCAATTTTCGGCCGCTCCGATGTGCGCGCTTGCGCAGCCTGTACGAAGGCGCGCAGCACGGCCACGCCACCGTTCACTGCACTCTCGTCCAAATGTGCGCGCTCCCGTGGGCGCGGCGTTCGAACCTGACCCTGAGGCACTTCTAGCGCTGAAAGCACCGCTGCGCGCTCAATGTCGAGCATCACTGACCAAGGCCGCTGCGGATCGCGTTCCGCACAGGACCTCGCGAGGCAGACCTCAAATAGGCGATCTTCTGCCTCCCTTCCGCTCACCGATGCGCTTGGTGCGCCGGCATCTGCCTTCGTCAGCATGGCGCTCAACACCTTGCGCGACGGGCCCTCGGCACTCGGCCAAAGTAAAGGATCGAGGGCGCGATCGCGGCCCTCAGCGTCAAAGACGTACCGCGCCGGCGTGCGCTCCGCGCCATCGGGAACCAGACGACAGGCGCGCGGCGCCAAGTCCGAGCAAATACCCAGCGCACCGCCGGCCAAAAACAGTTCACGGCTGGGCGTTTCCGGCTGAATCGGCGGCGTCACCAAGACGGCAAAGGCCGGCACGCTGACAGCGCAAAAACTCAGGAAGACAGCGCCCAATCGCAGGGCAGCAGTGCACGAAAAGCGTCGCATAGGCCGAGGCTCCGGCGCAGTGGAGGGGAAGCGATTGGTAGCAGTTTTATCGCCGGAATGCAGTCTCGGGACTTGACGGCACCGAAATGAAGGCCGTATGAAGGACTCGGGAATCCAATGCAGCGCCATGACCAAGCCTCGCAACCACATCCGCCACATCGGCAGGACGTTCTACCTCAGCGAATGGTGGGACGAGTAAACGTCTGCCGCTGAGACGCCCTCAGGCCGCCATGGCCTGACGCGAGCTTACGCCCGCTGCCGAGAACGGTCGGTGGGCTGTCGAACTGACGCTCCCATTGCACGCAGCGCTGGCCCCATCAGGGCCGTGCTGCGTCAGCCCAAGGACACTGCCATGCATCCCATCAAGCCCCTTAGCGCGGCCATCGCACTGCTGCTCGCCACCAGCGCTGCAGCCCAATCCAGCGCGCCCGCCACATCCACTAACGACGACACCAAAATCCTCGACGCCGTCACCGTCACGGGTTCCAACCTTCGCGGCGTCGACTTGGCCGAAGCTCAGCCGATCCAAGTGATCGACGCCGCTCAGATCGAGCGTCTCGGCCTCACTTCCATCGGCGACGCGCTCAAGCTGATCTCAGAAACGGGCGGTGGTACCGGTAATTTCAGCACCAGTTCGTCCGGCGCTCTGCAGGCGGATTCGCCGGCTGGCATGGCTGGCGCTTCGCTGCGTGGCCTCGGCGCGGGCTCGACGCTGACACTGGTGAACGGCCGCCGCGTTACCGCGTCGTCGTTCTCCAACGGCGTGCGCTCCGAGAATTTCGTCGACATCAATGCCCTGCCGATGGCCGCCGTCGAACGCATCGAAGTGCTCTCTGCCGGTGCATCGGCTATTTACGGCGCTGATGCCGTGGCCGGTGTCATCAACGTGGTGCTGCGCCGCGGCTTCGATGGCGTTCGCACCTCGGTGAGCGTCGGCGATTCCAGCGCCGACAGCGACGAAGCGAAGATCAACGCGAACCTGCTATTCGGCTTCGGCAACGACACGGTGGAAGGTCTGTTCGTCATCGACGCCTTCCAGCGCAACGGCTTTTACAACCGCGATCGCACAGCCACCGCGCGGGCCCGTGGCTCGCGAGACGGCGGCGCCGAATTCGTCAGCTTCAACGGCCTTGGCTTTTCCTTGGGCGACGACTTCATCGAAGGGGCATGTCCGGACGCCCGTCGTTTCGATGGTCGCCCCGGTTTCCCCTTGGGCCGCTTCGGCCAGTACTGCGACTTTGAGGGCAGCGACTACACCGCCTTTGATCCAGAGCTCACCGCGCTCGGCGCCTACGGAACCCTCAACGCCCGCCTCGGCGACTCGCTGGAGTTCTTCAGCGAGATTCAGGCTCAACGCAACGAAAGCTTCGCCACCAGCACCCCGGCCTCGTGGCCCGGTGCTGGCCTGCGAATCGCGTTCAACCACCCGAATTTCCCGACGGAACTTCGCACACGGATGATCGCCGATGGCCTTGGTGCCACCGAGGACATCATCGGCGTGGGCCGCTTCCCCGATGCCCGACAAATCGATATCGAGACGAAAAACTGGCGCGCGCTGGCCGGACTGCGCGGCGAAATTGGTCAGTGGGGATGGGAAAGTGCCGTCTCTTATGGCAGCAGCGAATCGGAGCAGTTCGCCAGCGGCGGTATCTACAACCGCCTTCGAGTGAACGCCGGCCTGCGTGGCCGTCTCTGTGCCAACGGCGCCACGACCTGTTCACCTACCACTGGCGGGCTTTGGTACAACCCCTTCGGCGGTCAGTCGGTGCAGGACCCGCGGGTCCTCGCCCTCGTTTTGGAAAACGTGCCGCGCAACGGCGAGTCGACTAGTCTCGGCGCCGACATCAAGTTGAACGGCAACGCCGGCCAGATCGGTGACCGTGACATCGCTTGGGCTTTCGGTCTCGAGGGGCGCCGCGACCGCATTGCTGACCTGCCCTCGCCGCTCGCTGAGGTCGACCGTCTTTCCGGCCAGCCGGGCGTCTACGGTTTCGGCTCGAAGTCTGCTCGCGCCGATCGCAGCACGGGTGCCGTATACGCCGAGGCCCTGCTGCCCTTTAGTGATGCTTTCGACGTCCGCCTTGCCGCGCGCTACGACCACTACTCGGACTTCGGCGGCGACTTCAATCCGTCGCTGGGTTTCCGCTACCGACCGACCGACACCCTCGTGTTTCGCGGTGGCTCGAATACGGGCTTCCGCGCACCGTCGCTGGCCCAAGCCGGTGCGGGTACGACTGCGGCTTCGTTCACCCTGCCCTGCACCGCGGGCAGCGAATTCTTCGCCAACTTCTGCGGTTCACGCTCGGGTTCGCCGACGATCTTCAGCCAGGTGCTGGCCAACCCCGACCTGCAGCCCGAGACCTCGACGGCTTGGAACACCGGCTTCGTCTGGTCGCCGGCCGCGCGCACGACCTTCAGCGCGGATTACTGGGACTTCGACCAAGAAAATCTCGTCGACGTCGACTACCTGAGCTTGCTGCGCCGCGCTCTCCGTGACCCCTCACTGATCTACACCTTCGCCGACGGCAGCCGCCCGCGTCCCGTCGATGCCGAGGGTATTGAGCTCGGCGGGGGTGGCATCGGTCGCCTATCGACCGGCGAAGTGTTTGCCCGCCTCGGCAACATCGGCCTGCAACGCACCAGTGGCTGGGACTTCAACGCGAAGCACGAGCTCAGCGAGGACTTATTCGGCGGGTCACTGGGGCTCAGCGTCGACGCCACTCGCGTTAACACCTTCCAGCGCTCAGAGTCCTGCTCGGCAAGCGTGGCACCGGTGCGTGGTGAGGGCACTTGCGTCAATGGCCTTCGTTCGATCGAGTTGAATGGCGAGTATCGCTATCCAAAATGGCGCGGCACGGTCGCACTGGATTGGACCGGCGAGCGCACCGACATCGCGGTGTGGGCCAATTACGTCGGCTCCTACTTCGATGATTTCCGCATCGATCCGGAGGCCACCCTCGAAACCCGCGTTGCCTCATGGACCACCTTCAACGCCTCGTGGGGCTGGAACATCAATGACATCCACCGCGTGTCGATCAACGTGGATAACCTCACGGACAAAGACGCGCCGCTCGCGCTTGCCTCACGCGCCGGCGTCGACACCTTCAACCACAGTGCGATGGGTCGCTTCGTCACGCTGAGGTGGATCGGCCGCTTCTAATGCCCAAACTTGCCGCCACGCCCTCGCGCACTCCCGACACCTTGCTGATCCTGCTGGGTCTGGCGCTGTTTCTGGCGCTTTTAGTGCCCTTCATTCCGGCCGGGCAGTTCGCAGCGGGGCAGCCGGTGTCGCTGGAGAGCTGGCAGCCGGGCACCAGCCCGGTCGAGCTGGCGCTGTTTTCCAGCAGCGAGGGCGTGCGTGGCTTTTTAAATCTGTTCTTCGACGGGTTCACGTCCGGTAGCCGCAATGGGGCGGCGATCGGCGTGATTGCCTTTGTGCTGACGGTCGGCGGCGCTTTTGGCTTGGTGCAAGCCAGCGGCGCCATCGACAACGGCTTGAAGCGTTTAGTGGCGCGTTTCGGGCATCGGCCGCGCCTGCTGCTGTCGGTGCTGTTTGTGGCGTTCTCAACGGGCGGCGCGGTGTTCGGCATGGGCGAGGAAACCATCGCCTTTCTTGCGCTTCTGCTGCCCCTGATTCGGCGGCTGGGCTACCCGCCAGAAACCGGCGTCATGGTCACGTATATGGCCAGCCAAATCGGTTTCGGCACCTCGTGGATGAACCCGTTTAGCGTCGCAGTAGCGCAGGGCATTGCTGGCCTGCCGCTGCTATCAGGCGCACCGTTTCGCATCGTGATGTGGGCGGCGTTCACTGCGGTGAGTTTGGCCTTCGTGCTGCACTACGCCAGCGCGCGGCGAACGTCGATGGAGCCAGAAGCCGAGCTCATTGATCTGAAAGCGGCACCGCTCGGCTGGGTCGACTATGGCGTCTTGCTGGCGGTGCTGGGCACGGTGGTTTGGATCATTTGGGGCGTGGTGGTCGGCGGCTACTACATCGCCGAAATTGCGACGCAGTTTTTCGCGCTCGGGCTCTTCGCAGGCGTGCTCGCGGTGCTGGGCGGCCGCTGCACGGCCAATGGCGCGGCGCAGGCCTTCACCGACGGCGTACGCAGTTTGGTGCCCGTCGTCATCGTCATTGCGATGGCGAAAGGCGTACTCGGCCTGCTGGGCGGCAGCGACCCGCACACGCCCTCCGTGCTCAATACGTTTCTCTACACCATGGCGCATGCGCTGGAAGGCACGCCGGAATTGGTCGCGGCCTGGGGAATGTTGGGCGCGCAATCAGCCTTCAACTTCTTCGTGAGCTCCGGCAGCGCACAAGCCACCATCACCATGCCGCTAATGGCGGGCTTGGGCGAGTTGGTCGGCGTGAGTAAGCAGATCACCGTGCTGTGTTTCCAACTTGGCGATGGCCTCACCAACTTGGTGATGCCCACATCGGCCGCCATGATGGGGGCCATCGGCGTCGCCGGAATCAGCTGGCTGGCCTGGGTCCGCATCATCTTCCGTTTCATGCTTCTGCTGATGGCCCTTGCGGCTGCGGTTGTCGCCCTTGCCGTCGGGATTGGCTATGTCTGAACTATGGTGGATTCGCGACGCGGAACTGATGACCCCCGAGCCCGCCGGTCGCGGCGACGTGCTGGTGGCAAATGGACGAGTGCTGGCCATGGGTCGCGGTCTTGACCCTCGCGGCAGCGGGGTGTCGTTCAAAACCATCGATGCGAAGGGTCACTGGCTTTGTCCTGGCTTGTTCGACAGCTTGGTCCACTTTGGCGGCGGCGGCGGCGAAGGCGGCTTTGCCACGCGGATGCCCCCCCTCGCGGCCGACACCGCCTTAGCTGCCGGCGTCACCACAATGATCGGCGCCCTCGGCACCGACGACATCACCCGCAGCCATGCCGACCTTCTCGCCTGCGCGCGCGCACTTGCGGCACGCGGCCTGTCGGCCTACGTCCTCACCGGCTCGTATCAGGTGCCGCCCGTCACGCTCACCGGCAGCGTCCGCAGCGACCTCACCCTCATTCCCGAAATGATCGGCTTGGGCGAAATCGCCATCGCCGACCATCGCGGCTCGCAGCCGAGCGCGGCGGAATTGGCGCGACTCGCGAGCGACTCACGAGTCGGCGGCATGCTCGCCGGCAAAGCCGGTACGGTGCTGGTGCACTGCGGTGATGCGCCCGAGGGTTTGGCCTTGCTGCGTGAGGCCAGCACGCGCTATCCGGTGCCGATAACCCAATGGCACCCCACGCACGTCAATCGCCATGCCGACCTGCTAGCCGACGGCTTTGCCTTCGTGCGCGAAGGCGGCAGCATCGATTTCACCACCAGCAGCACGGCAGAATTCATTGACGCCGGCGAAATTCCCGCGGCACTGGCGCTGGCGAAAGCGCTCGCCGCTGGATTGCCGGTGTCGCGCTTGACCCTCAGCTCCGACGGTCAAGCCAGCCTGCCGCACTTCGATGCCCAAGGCCGGCTGATTTCGCTGGAAGTCGCGCCCATTGCCAGCCTCCTCAGCACGGTGCGCGAGGCGGTTCAGCAACACGGCGTGCCGCTGGCAGCCGCGCTGCACGCCGTCAGCGCCTCGCCGGCGGCGATTTGGGGTCTTGCGGCACGAAAAGGCGGCATCGCTGCAGGGATGGACGCCAACTTCGTCCTGCTTGACCGCGACACCCTTGCACTGCACTGGACCATGGCCCGCGGTCATCACTGG
>JBBQIA010000001.1:0-25382 GCA_038324485.1 Lysobacterales bacterium | reverse complement strand
GGCATGCCGGGGCCGATGAAGCGGCGAAACATTTCGGGAATGGCCTGTTCTTGCGCCTGAGCCTGCGCGCCGTTCGCCGAACCCGGCGAGGTCGTGGCTTCGATGTTGACGACGGTGGGCGTGACTTGCTCGACCAAACGGGTGAAGTCGGGCAACTGCACTAACGGCGCCGCCGCTGGTGTGGCGGCAGCACTGGCGGGGGCCGCGGTTTGCGCCGAGAGGCCGGCCGGCAACAGCACAGCAAGAGACAGGGCAAGCACAGTGCGACGAAGGGGAGCAGAGGACATCGGGCAAAACTCCTTGGATCAGAATCAATCGAAATCGGGATCGGGATCGGAAGCCGCATGCAATTCGGGCTGCGGCGCCTTGACCCAGCGCTTGGTCATCCATCCGGCAAGAAAAGTTCCCGCGACCAGGCCCACCAAGGCGGCGGCGTTCGGAAACCCCAAGCCCTCACCGATGACATGACCGGACACCGCGCCCGCGAGCACCATGCCGGTCGCCAGACCGTAGGTGCCGACCGCGGTGCGGCGAAGGCCATCCGCGGGCATCGACACCATCACCATTTGGCCTAGAACGACGTCGGGCGCGACAAACGTCAGGCGCTCGGCCTCGCCCTGCGATTTGGCGAACAGGCCGCAGCGCCCCTGACAGCCGGTGCAGCCACGGCACTGCGACTCAAGCCAGACGACGTCAACGCTGTCGAGCGCGACGGCCGACACGCGCGCCCGTCGGCTGAGGCGGCCATCTGCCGACGAGGCGCCGGCGCTCATTGCTGCGGCGAATCGCTGCGAAGCGGCACGGTGTAATCGACGGCGTAGGCCGCATTTGCGCCTCCGCTTCGCGGCCACGGGCGCGCCGCGGGCTCGGGCGGGGGCGGCAAGGGCGCCAGCTGTTCGGCCGTGGGCTGCGGCGCCCGCACCAGAGGCGGCACCGAGGCCACGGCCATGGACGCCGAGGACGGCGCCACCGCGACGCGACGGAGAATTGGGGCGACGGAGTTGCCGCTTTGGGTCATGCGAGGCGTGGGAAGGCTCGGCGCGTCGGCGGACGCAGCCATGACGGCGGGCGCGGACGCAGCGGCGAAGCCAGGCGCTTCTGCCGCCTCATCGCGCGGCAGCACCAGCACCGCAGTCAGAGCCAGCGCCGCGGCCGTAGCCCAGCCCAAGGCCAACGGACGCGAACGCCGCAACGACTGGGAGGCTTCAGCGCGGGACGACGTCGACGACATGGGTTCGGCAGCGAGCGCTTCTGCATCAAGCGCAGCCGTTACGCGCGCTGCGAAGTCCGGGCTCGTCTGCTGCTGCGGCTGCCGGCGCAGGGCATCGCCGATCACCTGCCAGCGCCCTACTTCAGCGCGCAGGGCCTCGTCGTTCAACAGACGCCGTGAGACAAAACGCGCGGCATCGTTCGGCAGCGCGCCGTCGTGCCAAGCGCTGAGCTGCTCGCGGAAATCGTCGGGGCGGGGAGACGTTGATTCGGGCATGGCAGTTCTCATGGGCTCATCAGGGGCCGCAGCTGGACTTCAATGGCGTCGCGAGCGCGGAAGATGCGCGAGCGCACGGTGCCGATCGGGCAGCCCATGCGCTCGGCGATCTCGTCGTAACTCAGGCCCTCCACTTCGCGAAGGGTGAGTGCTTCGCGCAGTTCTGGCGCCAGCGCTGCGACGGCGACCATCACCATGCGCTCCATTTCGGAGCGCAGGGCTTCGTGTTCGGGCGTGGCCACGTCTTGCATCGCCTCGGCGTTGCGCACAGCCGTGGCTTCTTCATCATCGATATCCTGCGTGGCCGGGCGACGCCCGAGGCTGACGAGGTGGTTCTTCGCAGTGTTCACAGCGATCCGGTAAAGCCAGGTGTAGAACTGGGCATCGCCGCGGAATTGCGGCAGTGCGCGCCACGCGCGGATGAAGACTTCCTGCGCGACGTCCTCGGCTTCGGCGCTATCGCGAACATAGCGACGCACCAAGGCCGCGATGCGGTACTGGTATTTTCGTACGAGCAGGTCGAAGGCATTTCTTTCACCGTTCTGAACACGCCGGACAAGGTCTTGGTCGTTGTGGTCTTCGCCCATTCCGGGCCTTCTCCTGAAGACGCGGCCACGTGAATGAGCTGCAGACAGCACATTCCAAGACCGATGTGTGGACAAAAAGTTCCCGGCACATTTGACCCGGGCAAACACCAGCCCGGATGATACCGGCCCGGTCACCCTACTTACCCGTACGGTCATTACTTATGTTTGAAGGACTTCGCCTGCAGCACTGGGGCACCCAATCGCGACCCGATGGCATCGTCGTCCTGACGCTTGATCGCGCCGACCAAAACGTCAATGCGCTATCGCGTGGCGTGCTCGATGAGCTGTCCTCATTGGTCGAGCGACTCGCCATCGAAAAACCGAAGGGCGTGGTGTTCTGTTCGGGCAAGGCCATCGGATTTATTCCCGGTGCCGACATCAAGGGATTTGAGGAGATCGACCGCAAGGGCGAAACCTTCGACTGGATTCGTTCGGGCCAACTGCTGTTCGATCGCATCAGCAAGCTGCCCTTCCCCACCGTGGCGGCCATTCACGGCCACTGCATGGGCGGCGGCACGGAACTCGCGCTGGCCTGCCGCTACCGCGTGGCCAGCAGTGCGGACAACACCCGCATCGGCCTGCCGGAAGTGAAGCTGGGCATCTATCCGGGCTGGGGCGGCAGCGTTCGCGCACCCAAGCTGCTCGGTGCGCCGGCCGCGATGGACCTGATGTTGACCGGCCGCGGCCTGCGGGCGTCGCAGGCGCGGGCCATTGGTCTGGTGGACAAAGTGGTGGAAGGCCCGGTGCTGGTGGATGCCGCCATCGAGATGGCTAAGCGCGGCACGCAGCGTCCGCTCAAGCAGCGCTTGACGGCATGGGCGACCAACACCTGGCCGGCGCGCCAAGTGCTGGCCAACATGATGGTCAAGCAGGTGTCGCGGAAAGCGCGCAAGGACCACTACCCGGCGCCCTTCACGATGATCGAAGCCTGGCGCCGAAACGGCGTGGGTAACGTGGGCAAAGCCTTGATGGCTGAAGCCAAGGCGGTTTCGAAGCTGGCGACGGGCTCGACGGCGCGCAACTTGGTTCGCGTGTTTCTGCTGATGGAACGCCTGAAGGGCCTTGGCGGTAAAGATCACGGGATTCAGCACGTGCACGTCATCGGCGCCGGCGTGATGGGCGGCGATATCGCGGCGTGGGCCGCCTTCCGCGGCTTCGACGTGACGCTGCAAGACCGCGAGATGAAGTTCATCGAGCCGGCTCTGAAGCGTGCCGACGCGCTATACGAGAAGAAGATCAAGGATCCGACGAAGCGTGCCGAAACTCGCGCGCGCCTGAAGGCCGACGTGGACGGCAGCGGCGTGGCCAAGGCTGACTTGGTGATCGAAGCCATCTTCGAGAATGCCGACGCCAAGCAGGCGCTGTTCAAGAAGGCCGAGGAATCGCTGAAATCAGGCGCCATTCTGGCGACCAACACCAGTTCCATCGCGCTGGAGATCTTGCGCGACGGCCGCAGCGACGCGTCGCGCTTTGCCGGTCTGCACTTCTTTAACCCGGTGGCGATGATGCCGCTCGTCGAGATCGTCCAGCACGACGGCTTGGACGCCGAGACCACCCGGCGTCTGGCGGCCTTCTGCAAAGCCATCGACAAGCTGCCGGTGCCGGTAGCGGGCACGCCCGGCTTTTTGGTCAACCGCATTCTCGCGCCCTACATGCAGGAGGCCATCACGCTTTATCGCGAAGGCGTGCCGGGTGCCGTGATCGACAAGGCCGCGCTGAAGTTCGGCATGCCGATGGGTCCGATCGAACTGGTCGACACCGTGGGCCTTGATGTAGCCGCCAGCGTCGGCAAAATCATGGCCGAGTTTCATGGCCAGCCGCTTCCGGACGGTTTGGCCGTCGAAGACGGCAAGCGCGGCAAGAAGGACGGAGTGGGCCTGTACACGTGGAAGGACGGCCGTGCGGTGAAGCCGGACGTTCCGGCGGACTACAAAGCACCGGCCGACTTGGAAGACCGCCTGATCCTGCCGCTCATTAACGAAGCAGTGAGCTGCCTGCACGACGGCACCGTGGCCGATGCCGACCTGCTGGATGCCGGCGTGATCTTCGGCACCGGCTTCGCGCCCTTCCGCGGCGGCCCCATTAGCCACGCCAAAGCCGTCGGTCCAGCGGTGCTCAAGGCGAAGCTGGAGGCCTTGGCCGCCGAGCACGGAACGCGGTTCTCGCCGCGACCGGGTTGGGACGCCCTCTAAGCCCCCACGCTAAACCCGTTTGACAGCCACGAGGGCCGCACTGACGATGCGGCCTTCGTGCTTTTTTGCTTCCGCCCACCTTGGAGTCTCCGATGCGCCTGACCCTCACCGCTCTCGCCGCTGCACTGGTGCTCTCCGCCTGCGGCCAAGCCGACGCGCCCGCCGACGACAGCCGCAAGCCCGACGGCGCGGCCACTCGTCAGGTCAACGTCTACAACTGGTCGGACTACATCACGCCCGAAGCGCTGGAGCGCTTCACGCGCGAAACCGGCATCGCCGTGACCTATGACGTCTACGCCGACAACGAAACCCTCGACGCCAAGCTGGTGGCCGGAGCGAGCGGCTACGACGTGATCTTCCCGTCGGCACCGTTTGCCCAGCAGCACATCATCAACAATCTCTATGCCCCGCTCGACCCGACCCTGCTGCCGCAGTTGGGCAACATTGACGCAGCGCTGGCATCTGGCCTCACGGCGGCCGACCCGGAAGGCAATCACGTCGTTCCCTACATGTGGGGTACGACCGCCATCGGCTACAACGTCGAGAAGGTGCGCGAGATTTTGGGCCCGGACGTAGCGCTAGACAGCTGGGCGCTGATTTTCGACCCGGCCTACAGCGACAAGCTGGCCGCCTGCGGCATCGCGCTGCTGGACGATCAACAAGAAGCCTTTGCGGCCGCCCTGTTCTGGAAGGGTATGGACCCGAACGGCATGGGCAATGGCGAAATCGAGGTGGTGCAAAACGCCTTTGCGCCGATTCGTAAGAACATCCGCTACTTCAACTCCAGCCGCTACATCGATGACCTTGCGAACGGCGAGATCTGCGTGGCAATGGGTTACAACGGCGACGCGCTGCAGGCACGCGCCCGTGCGGAAGAAGCCGGCACCGGCGTCGAGATCGGCTACGTGATTCCCAAGGAAGGCGCGATCCGCTGGTTCGACGTGATGGCCATTCCCGCCGACGCCCCGAACAAGGCCGAAGCCCATGCCTTCATCAACTTTCTGCTGACGCCCGACGTCATCGCGCCGATCAGCGAGTACGTCGGCTACGCCTCGGCGAATGCGGCGGCGAAAGCGCTCGTCAGCGATGAATTGCGCAGCGACGCCGCGGTGTATCCGCCGGAATCGGTCGTGGCGACCTTGGTCGACACCCGCAAGCTGCCGCTGGAAGAAAACGACCTTCGCCAGCGCGCTTGGACGACGATCAAGAGCGGCAACTGACGCACATGAGCGTCCCGGCTCGCCGCCAGATTGCGATTGATCCCTGGCAGGACCCAAATGCGGAGCCGATCCTCCGCATCGAGGGCGTCACCAAAACCTTTGGGAAAACCTACGCGGTCGACGATGTCTCGCTCGACATCTATCGCGGCGAATTTTTTTCGCTCTTGGGCGGCTCGGGCTGTGGCAAGTCCACCCTGCTGCGCATCTTGGGCGGCTTCGAGGTGCCGGACAAAGGCCGGGTATTGATTGACGGCATCGACGTCACCCACGTGCCGCCTTACGAGCGGCCGGTGAACATGATGTTCCAAAGCTATGCGCTGTTTCCGCACATGAGCGTCGAGCAGAACATCGCCTTCGGACTAAAGCAGGACCGCCGCAGCGCCAGCGAGATTGGCGACCGGGTGGCGGCGATGCTGGACTTGGTGAAGATGAGCCAGTTCGGCCGTCGGAAGCCCGATCAACTCTCGGGCGGCCAGCGTCAGCGCGTGGCCTTGGCGCGAGCCTTAGCCAAGCAGCCCAAGCTCTTGCTGCTGGACGAACCGCTGGGCGCCCTCGATAAAAAGCTGCGCGAACACACGCAGTTCGAGTTGGTGAACATCCAAGAGCGCACGGGCACCACCTTCGTGATGGTGACGCACGACCAAGAAGAGGCGATGACCATGTCGTCGCGGGTGGCGGTGATGGATGCCGGCCGCATTGTGCAGGTGTCGACGCCATCGAATCTTTATGAATATCCGAACTCACGCTTCGTCGCCGAGTTCATCGGCGCGGTAAACATGCTGCGCGGTACGGTCGTCGAGCAGCAGGGCGAGCGTGTGCTGGTGCATTGCCACGACGTCGAGCTGGACGTTTGGGCCCGCTACGCCGAGCCCATTCCGCTGGGCACCGACGTGGACGTGGCCGTGCGGCCAGAAAAAATCGACGTGGCCGATACGGAACCGGCGGGCATGGAGAATGTGGTGCGCGGCCGAGTGGTGGAAATTGCCTACCTCGGCGACGTGTCGATCTACCACGTGCAAACCGACGACGGCTTCGTGCTGCGCGTGCAGGAAACGCACGCCGCCCGCAGCGCCGACCCGCATTACAACTGGGGCGACGTGCTGTACCTCGTGTGGCATGCGCGCGACGCCATCGTGCTGACCGCCTAAGGCATGAATCGCGCAGCCACTTCCTCAGCGTGGTGGGACCTGTGGTTTCAGGTCGTGGTGGGCCTTTTTCGGCAGATCGGCGCGCTGGGGCGCGAACTGCGCGGCAGCCGCGGGCGCTATGTGGTCATTGCCATACCCATGCTGTGGCTGCTGGCGTTTTTTCTGGCGCCGCTGCTGGTGGTCTTCAAAATCAGCCTTGCGCAGCGCACCGGCGGCGTGCCGCCCTACTCCGACCTCATTGCCTTCGGCGAACAGGGCGCGGTGCAGATCAACTTAAGCGTGGCCGGCTACACCACTCTGCTCACCGACCCGCTCTACGTTGAAAGCTATTTGAACTCGCTGCAGTTCGCGTCCATCTCGACGCTGGCCTGCCTGCTCATCGGCTACCCCATCGCCTACGGCATTGCCCGCGCTACGCCGGGCTGGCGGCTGTTGCTGATCACTCTGGTGGTGCTGCCGTTTTGGACGAGCTCGCTGCTTCGCACGTATGCGCTCACCGGCCTGCTGCGCGACAACGGCCTCGTGAACCAAGTGCTGATGGGAGTGGGTCTGGTCGACACGCCCATTCGCCTGATCGACACGCCCTTCGCCGTTTACGTGGGCATCGCTTACAACTACCTGCCCTTCATGGTGCTGCCTTTGGTGGCTAGCCTGATGCGACTGGATTTTACGCTGCTGCAGGCGGCGGCAGACCTTGGCGCCCGACCCTGGCGTGCGTTTTTATCGGTGACGCTGCCGCTGTCGCTGCCGGGCATCGTGGCGGGTTCGCTGCTTGTCTTTATTCCCGCCGTTGGTGAGTACGTCATACCGGCCCTGCTGGGCGGCCCCGGTTCGCTCGCCATCGGCGCACGCATCTGGGAAGACTTCTTCAACGCGCGCAACTACCCGCTGGCGGCTGCCGTCGCCATGGCCATGCTGGTCTTGATCGTGGTGCCGATGCTGATTTTTGAATCCTTCCAAGAGCGTCGTGCCGCAAAGGACGCCCAAGGCCAATGAACACACGCCGGCCGTTTCTGCTCTACACCCTGATGGCCTTCGGTTATGCGTTCTTGTATCTGCCGATCGCCAGCGTTGTGGTGTTTTCCTTCAACGAAACGCGATCGGTGAGTTTGTGGAAGGGCTTTTCGCTGCAGTGGTATGCGCGACTGCTTGAGAACCAAGCCGTTTTAGATGCCGCACAGCTGTCTCTGCTGATCGCGGCCTTGGCCTCCACGCTGGCCGTCATCATCGGCACGATGGCTGCCTTGGCGCTCTCGCGCTTCGGTCGATTCAAAGGCCGCGGCCTGCTGTCTCTGCTGAGTTCGGCGCCGCTGGTGATGCCCGACGTGATGCTGGGCATCAGCGCGCTGTTTCTGTTCATCACGCTTCAGCAGTTGATCGGCTGGCCGCACGGTCGCGGCATCGACACCATCACCATTGCTCACGTCACGCTTTGCGTGTGCTACGTCACGGTGGTGGTGCGCTCGCGATTGGCGCAGACCGATCACAGTCTGGAAGAGGCCGCGATGGACCTTGGCGCGCGGCCGTGGAAGGTGTTTTTCTTGGTCACCCTGCCGCTGATTTGGCCGGCGCTGGCGGCGGGCTGGCTGCTCGCCTTCACCCTCTCGCTGGACGACGTGGTGATTGCCAGCTTTACCTCTGGGCCGGGCTCCAGCACCTTGCCGGTGCTGATTCTGTCCAAGGTGCGCTTCGGCGTGACGCCTGAAATCAACGCGCTCGCCACCCTCATCATCGTGACCGTCTGCGTCGGCGTTAGCGTGGCGGGCTGGCTGATGCATCGCAGCGCGCGGGCCGATCATTCAAATTAGCGGCCAGAACGCAATTGACTAGCGATTAATTCACCGCTGTCGCCAAAAATCCGCCCGACTGCTTGCGCCACAGCTGCGCGTAAATGCCGTTAGACGCGACCAATTGGGCATGCGTGCCTTCCTCGACAATGCGCCCGGCGTCCATCACCACCAGCCGGTCCATCGCGGCGATGGTCGACAAGCGATGAGCGATGGCGATGACCGTTTTACCCTGCATCAGCACCGCCAGATTTTCTTGGATCGCGCCCTCGACTTCGGAATCCAGCGCCGAGGTGGCTTCATCCAACACCAAGACCGGCGCGTCCTTCAGCAGCACGCGTGCAATGGCAATGCGCTGTCGCTGTCCGCCCGAAAGTTTGACCCCGCGCTCGCCCACCTGAGCGTCGAAGCCACGGCGTCCTTCGCCGTCCACCAAGGCCTCAATGAAAACGTCGGCATGGGCGCTCTGGGCAGCTTCAATCATTGCGGCTTCGCCGGCGTCGGGCCTGCCGTAAAGCAGGTTGTCTCGGACACTGCGATGCAGGAGTGACGTGTCTTGAGTGACCACGCCGATCAAGGCGCGCAGGCTGTCTTGCTGCACCGTGGCGATGTCGATGCCGTCGATGCTGATGCGCCCCGCTTCGCGGTCGTGAAAGCGCAGCAGCAAGTTCACCAGCGTTGATTTGCCCGCGCCCGAGCGACCGACAATGCCGATCTTCTCGCCCGCACGAACGTGCAAGTCGAGGCCGTCGATAACGCCCGCGCCCTTGCCGTAATGAAAGTCCACGCCTTCGAATCGAATCTCGCCGCGCACCGCCGGCATAGCGGGCGCTGATGGCGCGTCTTCAACCGCCGGCGCCAGTGAAATGGACGCAATGCCGTCCTTCACCGTGCCGATGTTTTCGAACAAGGACGACAGCTCCCACATCACCCACTGCGACATGCCCATCATGCGCAGCACCAGCGCCAGCGCCACGGCCACTTCGCCGGCACTGACCGCACCCTGCGCCCACAGCCACAGGCCCAGCACGGCCACCGAGGCCAGCAGCAGCATGTTCAGCACGTCGTTGGCGATGTTGACCTGAGTCACCAAGCGCATTTGCCCGTGCACGGTGCCGAGAAACGTGTGCATCGAGTCGCGCGCATAGGATTCTTCCCGGCGCGAATGCGAGAACAGCTTGACCGTGCTGATGTTGGTGTAGCTGTCGACGATGCGACCGGTCATGGTCGAGCGCGAATCGGCCTGCGCGCTACTCACCTCGCCCATGCGCGGCAAAAACCAGCGCATCAGCAGGGCGTAGCTGGCAACCCATCCCAGGAACGGGAGCATCAGCCGCCAGTCTGCCGACGCGGCAAGAAAAATAGCGCCGCCCACGTACACCATCACGTAGTTGCCGACGTCCAGCAGCTTGACCACGGTTTCGCGCACCGCCAGCGAGGTCTGCATCAGCTTGGTGGCAATGCGGCCGGCGAACTCGTCTTGGAAGTAGCTCATCGACTGACGCAGCAAATAGCGATGCACGTTCCAGCGAATGCGCATCGGGAAATTGCCCAGCAGCACTTGGTGCGTGATGAGCGACCAAATCAAGCTGATCGACGGGATCACCACCAGTACGGTCACCGCCATCACAATTAAGCGCGTGCGCTCGGCGGCAAAAAAAGTGGCCGGCGAATGTTCGCCTAAGGCATCGACCAGATGACCGACGCCGGCGTACAGGCTGACTTCAAGCATGGCCAGCGAAATGCTGAGCATCGCCATCACCATCAGCCACGGCGTTGCGCCGCGCGTGTAGTGCAGGCAGAAAGCCAGCAGCGTCGTGGGCGGCTGCTGCGGTGCGGCGGTAGGAAAGGGGTCGAGCTGGTGCTCGAACCACGACATCAGGGACTTGAACATGGGCCGGCCATCGCGGGTGCGTTAGGGCGTGGAGTGTGAGCCCTGCAAACGTATTCAGCATACGAATTCAAGAATTAGAGCCTAGGCTCTAAGCGCCACCGCTCCCCCGTCGCGGTGAGTCGGAGTATTGCTATGAGCACCGTTTCCGCGCGCCGTCCGTCGTCCCCGCTCTTCACCCTGATCACCCTTCTACTGCTGACGTTCGCACCTGCGGCTTGGGCCGATGTCATCCTGCACGCCTTCAATTGGCGCTATGCCGACGTGCAAGCCCGTGCAGCGCAGATTGAAGCCGCGGGCTACCGCATTGTTCTGGTCTCTCCCGCCTACCGCAGCGAAGGCAATGCGTGGTGGGCGCGCTATCAGCCGCAAGATTTCCGTCTGATCGACAATCCCTTGGGCAACACCATCAGCTTTCGCAACATGGTGCAGGCCCTGCAGGCGCGCGGTATTCGTGTTTACGCCGATGTGGTGATGAACCACATGGCCAACGAGACCTTCCAGCGCTCCGACCTGAATTACCCAGGCTCGCGCGTGCTGGGCATCTACGCCGGAAACGCCAATTTCTACACCGGCTTGAAGCTGTTCGGCGACCTGCGGTTCAACGTCTTATCGGGCGGGGATTTCGGCCAAGCGCGCTGCATTGGCGACTACAACAACGTCTGGGAAGTTCAGAACTGGCGCCTGTGTGGCGGCGGCAGCGACGCCGGCCTGCCCGACCTCGTCGGCAACAGCTACGTCATCGGCCAGCAGCAGCAGTACCTTCAGGCGCTGAAGAATCTGGGTGTGCGCGGCTTCCGCATCGACGCGGCAAAGCACATGCCGGCGAGCTACATTAATGCCGTACTGACGCCATCGATCAAGTCGGGCATGCACGTCTTTGGCGAGGTCATCACCAACGGCGGCTCGGGCACCACCGAGTTCGATCGCTTCCTGACGCCCTATTTGCGCGACACCGACCATGGCGCCTACGACTTTCCGCTGCATAACCAAATGCGTCAGGCCTTCGGATTCGGCGGCCGCATGGACCAGTTGGTCGATCCGCTTGCCTTCGGCCAAGCCCTGCAGCCCGCGCGCGCCATCACATTTACGGTCACCCACGACATCCCGAATAACAGCGGATTTCGCTACCTGATCATGGACCCGACCGACGAGACGCTGGCCTATGCGTACATTTTCGGTCGCAACGGCGGCGTGCCGATGCTGTATTCCGACAACAACGAAAGCGGCGACAACCGCTGGGTAAACGCATGGAATCGCAGCGACCTGAAATCGATGGTGCGCTTTCACAATGCAGTCCAGGGCACCGACCAGCAGGTCTTGGCCTCGGGCGACTGCTATTTGATTTTTCGTCGCGGCAGCCGCGGCATCGTCGGCATCAACAAGTGCGGCAACTCGGTGTCGGTGGCGGTCAATATGAACAATAGCGTGCTCTGGTGGAACACCCCTTACACCGACACCATCAACCCCAGCAACACGGTTCGGATTACCTCGGGCAGCTACAGCTTCAACCTCCCGTCACGGACGGCGAGGATGTGGCTGCGACCCCGACCTTAGGCCGCGCTAGCGCGCCGAAACCCAGCCCTGCCGTAGCGCTGGGTGCGTCACATCGACCCGCTGCGGATGGCTTGAAGTGCTGCGATTAGCAGATCAGATTTTGACCAGCTCGACGCGGCGATTCTTCGCGCGACCAGCCTCGTCGGCGTTGTCGGCCAACGGCTGATCGGAGCCAAAGCCCTTGGCGCTGAGTCGCGCTGCATTGATGCCCGAAGCGAGCAGCGCCGCCATCACGCTGCTGGCCCGTGCGCTGGACAGTTCGCGATTGCGATCGGCGCCGCCAGTGTTGTCGGTGTGGCCTTCAATGGACAGTTTCAGCTCGGGATTCGAGTCAAGCAGCGCCTTGATTTCTGCAATGGCCGCCTCCGTGTCCGGGCGCAGCGTCGACGCGTCCACGTCAAAATTGATGTACAGCGCCACTCGGCCGTCGGCGTCCAGCGCTGCTTTCATCGCGCCAGCGTCGAGGAAGCCAAGCGACTGCGTCATCACCGCCTTCTCGAGGACGACGATGTAGCCCGTCGACTTAGCCGCCGCCGTGCTGACGAGGATCCAATACTCCTTGTCCGGCGTGCGAATGAGGTAGGTGTGGTGCTCGTAGCCGCTGGTGGGCGGCGCGCTGCGCCAGTGCTTGTTGGTCTCGCGCAAGCCGCCGACGTCGTCGACGATCGCCCGCGTGAACTGGGTTTCACTGATCTTTGCGCCGCCCAGAGCCAGCACCGCGTTCTCGTAATTGCGGTGGAACTCCGTGGTCGAATACTCCCGGCTCTTATCCGCGCTAATCAAGCTGATGGTGTTGTAGTAAAGGCGGCCCTCAACCAACACCATCTTTTTTCCAGCCAGAAAAAAGTGGCGCTCGAAGTTAATGGTGTTTTTGTCGTCCGCGACCGTGCCCGTCAATCCTTCCGGAAACTTGAAGAACGGAAAAGGCGGCAGCACGGCCGTCGAAAGAGCGACGCTCTCAGCGCTGAAACCCGTGTCGGCGATTGGCGTCGGCGCGCTTTCGGTCGCAGCCACGCTGGCCGTCGCAGGGGCAGCTTCAGGGACCGCCGGTGGCGGTGCCGGTGCGGCTATCTGGTCAGTTGCTTCAGGCGCTGGGGCGGCGGGTGGCGAGGCCTCGTCTTTGCAGCCCGCAAGAAGAACGACGAACAGCGCGCTACCGATCAGCAGGCGGCTCTGGAGCATGACCTCACCTCAACACAGCGGAATGTGGGCGGAGCATACCGAGCCCCAACGCCCCGCGCTTAACCGTCTTCGCCGCTGTTCTCGACATTGCGCCTAAGGCGCGCGATGCCCCATCTTGGTCGCCGGCACCGCCGTCGATCGCTGGCGCTCGTAGACGTAGACCGTGGCGGGCGGGACGTTCCACCAGGTAAAGCTGGTGCGCCGCGAGGTGAGCTTTAAGTCATCCAAGACCTCGCGGGCCACCGGGCTCGCGGGACCGTAGGTGAACTGCACAAAGCGGCCGCCAGGGCGAACGCAGGCGAAGGCCTCGGACATGATGTCGCGCTGCAGCGGCCGCGGCATGGCCAGTAGGCCAAGGCTGGACACCACGGCGTCGGCGGGACCAGCTTCAAGAAAGCCGCTGTCTGCCGCAATGCGCTGCACGTCGGAGGCATTGCCCAAATGCAGGCGAATGTCGGGGAAGCGCTGCCGCAGGGTCTGGTGCATGGCCTCGTTGAGCTCCATCACCATCAGGTCTTGCGGGGCGATGCCGTGGCCCAGCAGGCGTTCGGTGATGGCGCCAGTGCCGCCGCCCAGCTCAATCAATCGGCTCGACTTCGGCGGCAGTGCCGCAATCATGTGTCGCGCCAGCTGCGGGCTCGACGGCGAGACCGCGGCGACCGCCAAAGGGTTTTTCAGCCACTGGCGAAAGAAGGCCCAGCGGCCATGGCGGTCGGTGTCGGGGAGAGTTGGCATGGTGCCGATACTACTCAGTCTCGACGACTGCGATGCAGCATCCACGCGCGATGAATGCGCGGGTTGCGTTCAAAGTCTTCGCCAATGGTGGCCGGAGTGATTTCCTCGATCTCGGCAAACTTGCCGATGATGTCGAGGTCGGGCTTGAATCGCCGGAAGTTATTCGAGAACAGCAGCACGCCGCCGGGCGCTAGGCGCCGCATCGCGGCACCCAGCAGGTCGACGTGATCTTTCTGCACGTCGAAGTCGTCCTTGTCTTTGCTGTTCGAGAACGTCGGCGGATCGCAGAAAATCAGGTCGTACTCCGCGGTCTCGGCACGAAGCCAGGCCATCACGTCGGCCTTCACGTAACGGTGTTGCGGCCCCACCTGCGCGTTGATGGCCATGTTGCGCGCCGCCCATTCCAGATAGGTCGAGCTCAAGTCGACCGAAGTCGTGCTGGCCGCACCGCCCAAAGCCGCGTGCACGGTGGCCGCGCCGGTGTAGCAAAACAGGTTGAGGAAACGCGCGCCTTGGGCCTCTTCGCCGATGCGCGTGCGCAGCGGGCGGTGGTCGAGAAACAGGCCGGTGTCAAGGTAGTCGAACAGGTTCACTTCGAGCCGTGCCGCGCCCTCGCGCACCATGAAGGCCTCGGAACGCTCGTCCATGCGGCCGTACTTACTGCCGCCCTTGCCGCGAGCGCGGGTTTTCAGCGCGATGTGCTCGCGCGGCACCTCGAATACCTCTCGAAGCGCGGCCAGCAGTTCACCGAATCGTCGGCGAGCGTCGTGTTCCGCAATGGTCGCGGGCGGCGCGTATTCCTGCACGTGCAGGAAGGTGCGCCGCTCGTCGCCGTCTTCGGCATAGACGTCCACGGCCGCGGCATATTCCGGCAGGTCGGCGTCGTAAGCGCGAAAGCAGGTCACGCCCTCGCGTTCGCGCCAGCGCGAGGAATGCTTCAGGGTCTTGCGCAGGCGGTTGACCACCATCTGCGCGTTGTCGTTCAGCACGCGCGGCTCGCCCTCGGCACGCGAGGGTGGCGGCGTGAAGGTGTCGCAGGCCAGCAGGGTGCATTCCAACGCGCCGTTCGACAGGGCGTAACGCTTTCGGGCGCGCAGGCGCGTGGCGTGGGCCAGAGCGTCCGTGCCGCAAAGGATGGCGCCGCGCCAGTCGGGGACGGCGCGTTGCAGGGCGCTGCCAATGGCCGCGTACAGGGCCTCGTCGGCGGCCAGTCGCTCGTCATACGGAGGGTTACAGGCGACCACGCCGGGGCCTTCGCAGGGTCGCTGCAAATCAACGATGTCGCCGCTGCGGAAATCGATGGCGTCGAACACTCCGGCGGCTTCGGCGTTATGCCGGGCCTGCTGAACAATGCGGCGGTCGAGGTCGAGGCCGAAGAATCGCGGCGCGAGCGTGGCGCGGCCGTCGCGGGCTTTCGCCTCGTCCCGCCGGCTTGGCCACAGCCCGTGAGCGAAGCCGCGCCAGCGACAGGGCGGCTCGTCGCCATGACGCAGCAGGCCGGGCGCGCAGTCGGCGGCGATCAGCGCCCCTTCCACCAGCAGGCTACCGCTGCCGCACATCGGATCGAGCAAAGCCAGCGGCGCTCCGGCCTCCTCGGCAGCGACAAGGGCCGCACGGGTCCAACCGGCTCGAGCCAAAACAGCGCAGGCCAAATTCTCTTTCAGCGGTGCCTCGCCCTGCCCTTGGCGCCAGCCGCGACGATGCAGAGGGCCACCCAAGTCAACCGACAGGACGCCCTTGCCTTTGCGCACCACGAAGTCGAGGCGCAGGTCGGGGTTGTCCACGTCCACCGAGGGCCGCAGGCCAGTATCGAAACGCAGACGATCCACCACCGCGTCTTTCACCCGCTGCGCGGCGTAGCGCGCATGGGTGATGCCCGGCCCGGACACGTGCGCCGACACCGCCAAGGTGCCTTCGGGTTCAAGGTGCTCGCGCCAGTCGAGCGCGTGCACGGCCGCGTACAGCGCGTCTTCATCGGGGCAGTCGAATTCGATCAAGGGCCACAGCGCGCGACTGCCGAAGCGCGACCACATCACCGTGCGCATCAGCGACGCGACATCGCCTTCGGCATTCACGCCCGACTGCGCAGCGGTGGCGTGCTCGGCGCCAAGCGCCATCAACTCTTCGGCCAACAGGTATTCGAGGCCGCGGCCGCAGGGAACGAAAAAATGCATCAGGCGGACACTCGCAGCAAAAGGGTTTCGAAACTTCGGGCGCAGTAGTCGACGTGCGCGGCCAGACGATGGGTGTCGTCCACTAAGCGCAGTTCGGCGCGGCGCGGCGCGCACCAGTCGGCGACGGCTTGGGCGGGGATGAGTTCGTCATCCCAGCCGTGGACGACCATCAAGGGCAGACCCTCGGGGGCCTGCAGCGGCGTGGGCCAGTAGCCGACCAGCGTAATTGGTGGCGCCATCAAGAACAGGCCGCGCAGCGCGTCGCAGCGCGCCGCATTGTGCTGCAGGCGCATGGCCACCTCAGCGCTGATAAACGCCCCCATGCTGGAGCCGGCCAACAGCAGCGGGCCATCGTGGGCCTGCGCGCGGGCCTCAAGACGCGCCACGCGCGCGGCGACGTCTTCGGGGCGACGGCCGGCGTCCAGATCACGATAGTCCGGGCGCTCGTGGGTCCAGCCCATCGCCTCAGCCACGGCCGCCAAAGCCGCCACTTTCGTGGCTTCGGGGCCGCTTTCCAGACCATGCGAGAGGATGACGTGGCCTCGGGCCATGCGGGGGTTCCACCGGAATCACGGGGCGCCAAGCGCCAAGGGTCGCGATGCTAGCATCCGCGCCATGTCTGACCCCTTTCTCGCGCCGGTTCTTGCCCCGGGCACGCACTACCAACCCCTGCCCTATGTGGCCGGCCTAGCGCGGCGCGACGCCGGCAGCATCGACCTCGTGGTCATCCACTGCACCGAAACGCCGAGCTTGGCCATCGCCCGTGAATTCGGCGAGCGCGTGCTCTACGACGACACCGGCACCGGCGCCAGCGGGCATTACTACATCGACCGCGATGGAAGCCTTGTTGCCTACGTCGAGCCCGAGCGCATCGCGAATCACGTGCGCGGCTGGAACCCGCGCTCGGTCGGCATCGAGATCGTTAACACCGGCCGCTTTCCTCACTGGTACGACAGCCGCCATCAGGCGATGAACGAGCCCTACTCGGAAGCACAGATCGACGCGCTGATCGGCCTTCTGGCGCACCTGCGCGAGCGCTTTCCGTCCATTACGCAGATTGCCGGCCACGAAGACCTCGATACGGCACGGGTGCAAGCCAGCGACGACGCCACACAAAGCGTGTGGCGCAAGCGCGACCCCGGCCCGCAGTTTCCATGGCCGCGCGTGCTGGACGCCTGCGGGCTGACGCGCATGCAGCCCACGCCCTAGGCCACGTCGCCCCAAAAGCTGCGGGGCCGTGGTGCCCAAGAGGCCTCGTTATACTGTCGGCCCCTTGCGCCGACTATCCGCCATGACCCACTCCGTCGTTGCCGATCTGGTCCAACTCCTGCAGTTGGAGCGGCTAGAAGACAACCTCTATCGCGGCCAAAGTCGCGACATCGGCACCAAGTTCGTCTTTGGCGGGCAAGTGATGGGACAAGCCTTGGCCGCCGCGCAGGCCACCGTCGATGCCGATCGCCATGTGCATTCGCTGCACGCCTACTTTCTGCGCCCCGGCGACATTGAGGCACCGATCGTCTATGCCGTGACCCGCACGCGCGACGGCCGCAGCTTCAGCGCGCGGCAGGTCACGGCGATTCAGCACGGCAACCCCATCTGCGTGTTCGCCGCGTCGTTTCACATCGAGGAAGAGGGCGTCGAACATCAAATTAACGCGCCCGAAGTGCCGGCGCCGGAAGACCTTGAGCCCATCACCGTGCCCTCCGCTGAAGTGATGGCCAACTTGCCGCCGATGATGCAGCGCTGGCTCTCTCGGCAGCTGCCCTTCGAAGTGCGTCCGGTGTATCCGCGCGACGAACTGAAGCCGCCGAAGCGCCCGCCCTACCAGCAGATCTGGTTCAAGCTAATCGACCGCGTGGACGACACGCCTCTGCTGCATCGCGCGCTGTTGGCCTATGCCTCGGACTTCCATCTGCTAGGCACTGCCACCTTGCCCCACGGCATCAGCTACTACCAACCGAACGTGCAAATGGCGTCGATCGACCACGCCATGTGGTTTCACCGTCCGTTTCGCGCCGACGAATGGCTGCTGTATTCCTTGGACAGCCCGACGGCCCAAGGCGCGCGCGGCCTGGCGCGCGGTTGCATCTATTCGCGCGATGGCCGACTGGTGGCCTCGACGGCGCAGGAAGGCATGATCCGCATCGTCGGTGAGGACAACTGATGCGCGAGGTCTATCGCTCCCTCCGCGTTGAACAGGTCGAAGGCGCGGCCACGATGCTGCGCGAGGCCGGCATCGAAGTGGACATTCAAAACGGGCGCTCTTACAAGGGCGGCCGTCGTCGGCATTTCAGCTTTCGGGAAACCCCCGACTCACCGAAGGCCGCGGTGCTCTATGTGACCCACAACGGCGATCTGCCCGACGCTCGCAAGCTGCTGCGCGAGGCCGGGCTAATGGAAGCCGGACAGCGCGAAAGTTTTTTGTCGGAAGCCCTGCAGTTTCAGCAGCGCGAAACGCCAGGAAAAAACGCCTTCAATCCGCAGCGGATGCGAACGATTTTGCTGATTCTGATTGCGCTCTCGATTGGCGCATTTCTGTTTATCGCGCCGAATCTCTGACTCGAAAACCCGGGTCTGCGGCCATCCTCCGGCGCGATGCCGGACGGTTTACATCGTCGAGGTCGGTTTGTCCGAGTCGATGATGCCGGCGAGGTGGGTTTCGATTTTGCCCTTCACCATTTCGGCTTCCGGCGTCTCAGCAAACTGCACGCCGATGCCCGCCGAGCGACCGCCCTGCGCGCCCGTGGGCGTGATCCACACGACTTTTCCAGCCACCGGAAGACGCTCGCCGTCTTCAGGCAGGGTCAGCAGCAAAAAGACCTCGTCACCGATTTGGTAGCGCTTCGCGGTCGGCACAAAAAGGCCGCCCCCGCGCAGGAAGGACATGTAGGCCGCATGCAGCGACCCCTTGTCCTTAATGGCAAGGGAAAGAATGCCCTGGCGGGCACCACCGGCTCCGATCATCGACGTGTCTCCAAGGTCGCCATTAGGCCGCGCCACTCGACAAGCAGGCCGGCCAGGGCCAGTTCGTGCTTGAGGGGGGCGGAGAGCTGCAGGCGGAAGCGATTCAGCTGGTCAAACCAAGCGCCCAGCTTGTCGAGATCGGCGGGCGGGGTCAATCCGGCCACCGGCGACTGGCCGGCGGCGCTGCGGGCAAGGGCTACGGCGGCGTCGGCAATGAAGCGCAGTCGCAGTGGCGCCAGATCGGGTTCGGCCATCCAGCGCTGGGCGATGCCCAAGGGGGCTGCCGAGCCATTCGCCACGCCCGCCCACTCTTTCAGCGTGGTCTCGCGAAGGCCCAAATGCCCTTCGCGCAGCCAGCGATCGGCCATGCCGGGATGCCCCTGCGCGGCGTCCAAGGCTTCTTTGGCGCGGGCGTTCGGGTGTCCCTGAGTCAGCAGCCAAGCCAGCGCGTCGGTCTGCGGCGGCAGGCCGATGTCGATGCGCTGACAGCGGCTGCGGATGGTGGCCGGCAGCCGGTGCGGCGCCGCGGTCACCAAGATCAAAAAGCGATTGTCGGCAGGCTCTTCCAGCGTTTTCAGCAGCGCATTGGCGGCCGCCGTATTCAGCGCGTCGGCCGGGTCAATGATCACCACCTGCGCGCCACCGCGCTGCGAGGTCATGTGCATCGACGCCGACAGGCCGCGCACTTGATCGACCACCAGCTCGTTGCGATAACGCAGCGGGCTCGACTTCGGCACTTCCTCGAACGTCAGCACGCGCAGGTCCGGATGCGTGCCGGCCACGCGCAAGACGCAGCCACGGCAGGTGCCGCAGGTGGGCTGTTCGGCATCGGCATCGCAAAGCAGGCGAGCGGCCAAGGCGTCCACCATGGCGCGCTTGCCCAGCCCCTCCGGCCCGCAGACGAGCTGCGCATGACCCAAACGACCGGCGCGCCACGCGGCCAGCGCCCCGTCGAGCCGCTGCTGCGCCCAGGGCGACAAAGTCGTCGCGACGGCATTCGCGAGCTTGGCGCTCACGGTCGCGCGCTCCATCGCGCCAAAAATGCATCGAGCGCCGCGCAGGCGTCTTGCACCACCTGCGTCACCGCCTGCCCGGCGTCCACCACGGCAAAGCGCTGCGGCTGGGCGGCGGCACGCGCGCGATAGGTGGCGCGCACGCGCTCGAAAAAGTCGTCGCGCTCCTGCTCGATGCGGTCGGCGCTGCCGCCGCGAGCGCGAGCGCGGGCGAGCCCGGCCTGCACATCCAAATCGAGCAGCAGGGTGAAGTCAGGCAAACGACGCACAAAGCCACGTTCAAGTTCGGCGATGGTCGCCGCCGGCAATCCACGTCCGCCACCCTGGTAGGCAAAGCTGGCGTCGGTGAAGCGGTCGGCCAAGACCATGTCGCCACGCGCCAAAGCAGGCTCGATCAGCGTCTCGACCAGCTGAGCGCGCGAGGCGAACATCAGCAGCAACTCGGCGTTCGGCACCCAAGGCTGGGCCGGGTCGAGCAGCAGCGTGCGGATGGCTTCGCCGCCGGGCGTGCCGCCGGGTTCGCGGGTGCCGACCACGCGGTGACCCACGGCCTCTAGGCGCTCGCGCAGGGCCACCAGCACGGTGGTTTTACCCGCGCCCTCCCCGCCCTCAAGGCTAATGAGGGCGCCGCGTGCGCTGTCGCTCGCTGCCGAGGCCATGCTCATCGGCCGCCCAGCTGATAGCGGCGCACGGCGCGCAGGTGTTCGGCGTAATTGTTCGAGAACTGATGGCTGCCGTCGCCCTTCGCCACGAAGTACAGCGTGCGGCCGTCTAGGGGCTGCGCAGCGGCCATCAATGCGGCCTCGCCGGGCATGGCGATGGGCGTGGGCGGCAGGCCCCCGCGGGTGTAGGTATTGAAGGGCGTGTCGGTCTCTAGATCGCGCCGACGCAAATTGCCGTCGAAGGCCGCGCCCAAGCCGTAAATCACCGTCGGGTCGGTTTGCAGACGCATGCCGATGCGAAGTCGGCGCACGAAGACACCGGCAATCTCGGGGCGCTCGCTCGCTTTGCCGGTTTCCTTCTCGATGATGGAGGCCAGCGTTAGCAAGTCTTCCGGTGACTTCAGCGGAAGATCGTCCTGCCGCGCCGCCCAGGCCCTAGCCAGGGCCACGTCCATGGCCTTGGCGGCCTGCCGCAGCACGCCCATGGCGCGCTCGCCGCGCGAGAACACATAGGTCTCGGGCAAGAAGCGTCCCTCCGGCGCCACGCCTTCGCGATCCAGCCGCGCCATCAGGGCCGCGTCGTCCAACCCAGCCACGTCGTCTTCCAGCACCGGATGACGCGCCAGCGCGGCGCGCAGGTCGCGCATTGACCAGCCTTCCACGATGGTGAAGCGATAGCGGATGACGTCGCCGGTCATCAGCTTGCGCAGGATGTCGGTGGGGCTGAGCGCCGCGCTGAGGGCGTACTCGCCCACCTGCAGGGAAGGCAGCGCGCCGGTGCGCGTGGCCAATAGCTTCCATTCGAGGTCATGCCCGGCGTCGACGCCGGCCGCGCGCAGCTTGCGCAGCACTTGCACGAAGGAATCGCCGCGCGCAACGACGACGCTGGTGTCGTCTTCAGCGCCGGCCGGCGAGACGGAAAAGTCCTGAAAGTGCTGCCACGCCCACAGGCCAAGGCCGCCCGCAAGGAGGCCAAACAGCACGACGAACAGCAGCAGCTTGCGAAGGAAAACGCGCATTAGGTCTCGCGAAAAGCAGGGTGGGAGTCCGCCAGCAGGGCGTGCGCCGCGGCAATGCCGGGATGCCCGACATCCAGCGCACGTGCTCCGAGGCGGCCGACCGGCAGGATACCGCGCACCGCATTGGCGAGGAAAAGCGCGTCGACGCGAGGCAGTTCCGAAGACGGCAGTTCAGCCACCTGAAGCGCCGGCCACGCGTCGATCAAAGCAGCGCGCGCTACGCCGGCAACGCCGCAGTGGATGATCGGCGGCGTGCGCCACCGGCCGTCGATGCATGCAAAGACATTGGCTCGCGTGCTGCAGGTGATGCGCCCTTCGGCGTCGGCCATCAAACCGTCATCCAAGCCACGCGCGGCGGCTTCGCCTGCGCCCAGCACTTGCTCAAGGCGATTCAGATGTTTGATGCCCGCCAAAACCGGCTGCGTGCCCAAGAACAGGTCCAGCAGATCGACGTTGAGCGCCTGACTCAGCGCCGTCGGGGCGGGAAAGGTGGCCAACACTAGGGTCGACGGTGCCGCGGTCGACGGGGCATAACCGCGCGGACCGACGCCGCGCGTCAAGGTCAGCTTCAGCACGCCATCGGGAGCGTGTTCCAACGCCTCGGCCAGCGCCGACTCCAACAGCGACGACGCCGGCATCGTCAGGCCCAGTCGCCGGGCGCCGTCCCGCAGGCGCGCGTCGTGTCGCGGCCACCACGGCAGGGTGCCGGCTTGGGCGCGGAGGGTTTCGAACAGGCCATCGCCGTAGCCTAGGCCGCGGTCGGCCGGGTGAAGCCGCTCCACGCGACGCCCCGCCTCCCAGACGCCGCACCATTCAGTCGTCGCCATGCCCGTCCGTTGTCGAATCCTGCGCTGCCGTTTCGGCGCTAAGCCCCAGCGCTAAACGCAGACCGCGGGCTTTAGCGCGAGTCTCCTGCAGTTCGTGCTCGGCTTTTGAGTCCGTCACGATGCCGGCGCCCGCGCGAAACGCCACCTCACAGCCGTCGGTCCAGAGGGTGCGGATCAGAATGTTGAGATCAAGATCCCCGCCGATGTCCAGATAGCCCATCGCGCCGGTGTAGGGGCCGCGACCGCGGCCTTCCAACTCAGCAATGATTTCCATGCAGCGCACTTTCGGGCAGCCGGTGATGGTGCCGCCGGGAAACACCGCCGCAATCACCTGCCCCGCCGTCACTTCCGGGCGCAGGGTGCCGGAAACGTTCGAGACGATGTGATGCACGTGGGCGTAGCTCTCCACCGACATCAGTTCGTCCACGCGCACCGTGCCCGGCTCGCAGACGCGACCGAGGTCATTGCGCTCAAGGTCGATCAGCATCACGTGTTCCGCGCGCTCTTTCGGGTGCCCCACCAGTTCTCGGATTCGCGCCGCATCGTCGTCACCGGCAAAGCGCGGCCGCGTTCCGGCGATCGGCCGCGTTTCCGCATGACGACCGCGCACCGACACCAGACGCTCGGGCGACGAACTCGCGACGGCCCCGCAGGCCAAGGTAAACAGGCCCGCAAACGGCGCCGGATTCGCTTTCCGCAGAGCCGCATAAAGTTCAATGCCATCGACGGCGGCAGCAAATTCAGCACGCCAGCCGCGCGACAGATTCACCTGAAACACGTCGCCGGCGCGGAGGTAGTCGTGAATGCGCGCCACGCCCTCCAGAAACGCCGTGGGCTCGTCTTCGATCAAGCCCGTGCACGGCGGCAGCGGGCTGGCGACCGCGCCGTCGAGCCGTTCCACCAGCATGGCAATGCGATCTAAGGCGGGCTCGTGTCCGGGCAGCGCCACCGCGTAGCAGCGGCCGTCGATCCGATCTTTGAGCACCGCCGCCGGGCAGAACAGCGCCGCAGCCACCGGCATCGGGCCCTCAAACGTCGGCAGGGCCAGCACCGGCTCCACTTGGCCGGCCAATTCATAGCCCAAATACAGGGCCCAGCCGCCGCGAAACGGCAGGCCGTCGGACGCGTTTGCCGCCGCCATCCCGGCATCGGCACGGGCGCTGACGGTGCGCATCACCGTCTCTTGCAAGGCCTGCTGCGCGGCGTCGAGCGCGTCTAGGAATCGGCCCGGCACGGCGTGGCCGCTCTCGCGCCGGGTCACGCCCTGCGCGTCGAGAACCAAGCCGGTTTCGCCGCCCATCAGCAGCATGTCCCAGCGCGACTTGCCGCCCTGCGCGGCGGACTCCAGCAGCAGCGGAAATTCGTCCGACGCATCGCGCTTCAGCGCCAGCAGGTCGAGGTCGGCAGGAAGCGGCCTCGCCGCGGCGTCCATGGCCTCAGAGACGACGGAAGACCAAGGTGGCATTGGTGCCACCGAAGCCAAAGCCGTTCGATACCACCACGTCCAGGCGCGCGTCACGGGCTACGTTCGGCACGTAGTCGAGGTCGCATCCTTCGCTGGGCGAATCCAGATTGATCGTCGGCGGCGCCACGCCGTCCCGCATCGCCATGATCGAAAAAACCGCCTCGACGCCGCCGGCGGCACCCAATAAATGGCCCGTCATCGACTTGGTCGAGCTGACCATCATTTTGTACGCGTGATCACCGAAAGCGCGCTTCATCGCCAAGGTTTCCGCCAAGTCGCCGAGCGGCGTCGACGTACCGTGCGCGTTGAGGTACTGCACGTCGGTGGCGTTGACCTTCGCGTCTTTCAGCGCTGCCGCCATGCAGCGTGCCGGGCCTTCGCCGCCCTCGCTTGGAGCGGTCATGTGATACGCGTCGGAACTCGCGCCAAAGCCGGCCAGCTCGCAGTAAATGCGCGCACCGCGGGCTTTGGCGTGTTCGTACTCTTCGAGCACCAAAATGCCGGCGCCGTCGCCCAGCACGAAACCGTCGCGGTCCTTATCCCAAGGCCGCGAGGCTCGCGCAGGCTCGTCGTTGCGCGTCGACAGCGCGCGCATCGAGCAGAAGCCGGCTACCGACGTCGGCGTACAGCCGTGCTCAGCACCACCCGCCACCATCACGTCGGCGTCGCCGTGCTGGATCATGCGCATCGCCATGCCCACGCTGTGGTTCGCACTGGCGCAGGCCGACACGGCGGAAAAATTGGGGCCTTTCAATCCCTTGATCAGCGATAGCTGTCCGGGAAGCATGTTGATGATGGTGCTCGGCACGTAAAACGGCGACACCTTGCGCGGGCCGCCGGTGTGCAGGTCGATCGCGGTTTCTTCAATGCCGCGAACGCCGCCGATGCCCGAACCCACCAGCGCGCCGATGCGCTCGGCATTGGCGTCGGTGATCTCGAGGCCCGAATCGTCGAGCGCCTGAAACGACGCCGCCAACCCGTAATGAATGAAGGTGTCCATCTTCTTCGCGTCTTTCGGCGGAACGATGGACTTGATGTCGAAATCGCGCACCTCACCGGCAATCTGCGCGGTGTAGGCCGAGGGGTCGAAATGGGTAATGCGACCAATGCCGGAACGGCCATTGCGAATGCTGTCCCACGCACTGGCGAGGGTGTTGCCGACGGGCGAAACGATGCCCATGCCGGTGACCACGACGCGACGCTGGCTCATTGCCGATCCTCCACGATGTCGAACGCGGCGCTAGCCGCTAATAAACAACCGCCGCGCCCGTTGATGGGCGCGGCGCGGTGCACGAGCGGCTTACGCCTTGACGTGCGCCTTGATGTAGTCGATCGCCTGCTGGACCGAGGTGATCTTCTCGGCTTCTTCGTCGGGGATCTCGCACTCGAACTCTTCTTCGAGGGCCATCACCAGCTCCACGGTATCGAGCGAGTCAGCGCCGAGGTCGTCAACGAACGAGGCGTTGTTGGTGA